>JAYTAU010000022.1:0-2289 GCA_043737375.1 Planctomycetia bacterium | reverse complement strand
TCGGCGTTTTTGCCGATCTGGCCTTGGCCGGCCCGGCTGCCGAAATCGACCGTGCGACGGGCGGCGTCCTCCAGCGACTGATCGAACGAAAAGAGTTTGCGGGCAAGAAGTACGAGTTGCTGCCGATCGTCGCCCCGGCCGGTGTCAAAGCTGCCCAGGTGCTGTTGGTGGGTTTGGGGCCGAAAGACCAATTCGATGCCGGCGCGGCGTACCGCTGCGCCGCCGCCGCGGCGCGTCAACTATCGACCAAACAGCGCACCCACGCGGCATTCTTTCTCGACGACGGCGCCAAGCCCGACCTGACGGAAGCGGGAGTCTGCGGAGCCCTGGTTGGTTGTCAAGGACAGGATTTGTACCGCAAGGAAAAATCGCGATATCCGTTCGAGCGCATCACTTGGGCCGGCGGAAATGAGACCGCCGTTGCCAGCGGCAAAGTGCTGGGCGAGAGCGTCAACTTAGCGCGGCGGCTGGTCAATGAGCCTCCGCAGGATATGTACCCCGAGTCGTTCGCGGCGCAGGCGGTCGATACTGCAAAAGAATGCGGCCTGGAGATCGAAGTCTGGGATCAGGCCAAGCTTGAAGCCCAGCGATGCGGTTCGCTGCTGGCCGTGGCGAAGGGCTCCGATCGCGAACCGCGCCTGGTAATTTTGCATTATGCCGGCGGCCAGAAAGACGGACCGACACTGGCGATCGTCGGCAAGGGAGTCACGTTCGATTCCGGCGGGCTGTCGCTAAAACCGCCCGATGGCATGTTGACCATGAAATGCGATATGGCCGGCGCCGCAACCATGCTGGCCGCCATGCGGGCCATCGCTCTGCTCAAACTGCCGGTGAATGTCGTGGGGCTCGCCGGGCTGGTGGAGAACATGACCGGTCCCAAGGCCATGAAACTCGGCGACGTATTGCGGGCTCGCAACGGCCGCACGATCGAAGTGCATAACACCGACGCCGAAGGCCGGCTGGTGCTGGCCGATGTGCTCTCGGTAGCCGTCGATCTGGGCGCCGCAAAAATTGTCGATCTCGCCACGTTGACCGGAGCTTGCGTGGTCGCGCTCGGAACGGAAGTCGCCGGCATCATGACCAATGACCAAGCCTGGTGCGATGCGGTGGCGGTTGCCGCGCGGCATTGCGGCGAGCCGGTCTGGCAGTTGCCGATGTATCCGGAGGTTTACGACGACCACATTAAGTGCGAAGTGGCCGACATCAAGAACGTGGGAGATGGCCGCTGGGGCGGCGCCATCTCGGCCGCCAAGTTCTTGGAGCAGTTTGTCGAGAAAGTTCCCTGGACGCACATCGATATCGCCGGGCCGGCATTCCGCGACAAGCCCAAACCGTGGAGCGATGCCGGCGCTTCCGGGCAATATGTCCGCACGCTCGTGCAGCTTGTCCGCGATTGGCCCGCGAGTTAGTCCTCGAAAGGCATGCGACGGCCGACCATTTAACTAGTTGCGAGCACGGAAAAAACGAATTCAATAGCCACAGAGAGCACAGAGAAATTGCAAAGAACTGACGATGTTGCGTTTCCGCGGTTTTTTCTCTGTGTCCTCTGTGAACTCTGTGGCTATCTGCTTCGTAATTCCTCGCCGTAGTGATTCTCTTCCGCAAGTGACTTACAGGCAACGACAACTTCGAGACGCATCATGCCTTGGTTTACGCAATCTTCGCCCGAAATTACTTGGCCGCAGCTTGAAGGGCTGATGCAGCGCACGGTGGCCGAGGCCAGAAGCCGTATCTGCCGTACTCCAAAGCGCGTGCTGCTGCTTCCGCCCGACATTACGCGGATGCATTCCGGCGCCGGCCGGCTGACGGAGATGCTGTACTTGCAACTTGCGGGCGAGGCCGAGGTGCATGTGATTCCCACGCTGGGGCAGCACGTGCCGCATACGCGCGAGGAGAATCGGCAAATGTTCGGCTCGATTCCGCACGAACGAATCCACGCCCACGATTGGCGAGACGGCTGCGTCGAAGTCGGGCAAGTGCCGGGCCGATATGTCGATCAAATGTCCGACGGCGTGGCCGATTGGCCGATTCCGATCCATCTGAACCGCATGCTGATGGAGGAATCTTGGGATCTGATCATCAACGTCGGCCATGTGGTGCCGCACGAAGTGTTGGGCTTTGCCAACCACAACAAGAACTATTTTATCGGCCTGGGGGGCAAGCAAACCATCTGCGCCGCGCACATGGCCGCGGCCTCGTGCGGCATCGAGAACAACCTGGGCAACCTGATCACGCCCGTGCGCGCCTGCTTCAACTTTGCCGAAGATCAGTACTTGGGCCGGCTACCGG
>JAYTAU010000021.1:0-14002 GCA_043737375.1 Planctomycetia bacterium | reverse complement strand
TAGACCAGCACATCGACGCGATCGTTCGGTTTGATCAAGTTGCCCACGGCATTCACGGCGTCGGCATGAACGGCGATCAAACGATAGCCGGCCGGAACATTGCCCGTGGCATGTGCATCGCCTTCGCCAACCAGCTTGGTCGCAAGGATCGGTTCACCCGGAGCGATGGCATAGCGGACGCGCTGCCCTTCGACGTCTTCCGGCTTGGTGAAGGCGCCTTTGGGGATCAGGTTTTTCGGCCAGGCTTCGAGTTTGTAATGTTCGGTCTTGAGTTGAGTTTGTCCGTCGATCGGTTTGGCGGCGACGATGATGTTGTCGGTCTCGACGGCAACCGTTGTGCCATTCTTGTTTCGCTCGATGACTTGACTGATGCCAATCGACGCAACCAGGCCGCAGCCCAGAGCCAACAACAGCAGAACGATGGATTTGGTTTTCATACGTAAACCGCCTTAATGGCGAGCCGGCTCGTTAATGAGTTCTCGCCGACGCGAACTAACCCCTTGAAGCAGAATCTCCAGATCCTTGGAACGTCGGGCCGATCCGTCTCGTTATCGTAAGAACGGAATTCATTCCGTTCTTGAGCATCACTAAACCTACCAAACGGAATAAATTCCGTTATACGGGTTACTGCACAGTCTCGCGTCGCATGACCGAGACGGCCGAGAGTGTCTTCGATTGATTCATAGGAAACATTGGCGATGGGAGCCAGCTAACTGCACTAAAAGGTACGGACACGGTAACAGTCACACTTGCGCCATAACCGGCACTACTAGGATCAGCCGGATTGGTCACTACATCCGCACCACTGATCGACGCGCCGGTCAGGTAACTGGTAACGGCGGTATCGACCGACGACGAGGTTGCTCCGTCGAGTACGGCTTGGCGTGCGCCCTCGCGACTGGCGTTGGTGATGATCTGTTGGACCATCACCATCCGGCCGTATTCGATCATGCCGAACACCAGCAGGAAAAATACCGGCGCGACGACCGCAAACTCGACAACGGCGGTCCCCCTTCGATTCTTTCGGCACAACCCACAGGGCTTCTCCAGTTTCGGAGTCTGCCCGACCGGAAAAGTTTCCAAAACCGGCAGTTTACCCACCGGCGATTGGTCGTCGAATTGCCCCGGACGCTGATCGTTGCTAGCAAGTTGCGTGTTCATACCAACATTCCCGCCCAAAAGAAGTAAGTGATGGTGCCAATGGCGATTGGAATTCCGTAAGGGAGCAACATCATGCGGCTCTTGCGCTCGGCCGCGATGGTGGCGAGCTCCGTTGGGCTGCCGACGGTCGTTATTTCGTTCAAGATCGAAAAGAACTGAGTTTTGTGTTTCTCCCAGCGGCGTTGCAGCAAGACCATCGCCACGGCAATCACACCGCCGATGATCGCCGAAACGCAAAACGAGTAAAATGTTACCGAGCTGCCCACCCAGGCTCCCACGCCCGCCAGCAACTTGACATCGCCTGCTCCCATGCCGCCGATCGCGTAAGCGGGCATCAACAATGCCAAGCCGACGATCGTTCCCAGCAAACTGATGCCAAGCCCTTCCCAACCGAACGCCCAGGTATTGAAGGCCCAGCCGCTGACGATCATCGGAAATGTGATCCAGTTGGGCACTTTGAGTTGTTTGCCGTCGATGATAGCGGCGACGACCAAAGTCAGGGTGACAAACCAGACAGGCCAGTTCTTCACCAATGCGGTTGTGAGGGTTTCGAAGTCCATGTGCTCAAAAATCCTGCAAAAGTCCGTTGGGGTCGAGGAACGAAGGACGGTGAGCGATCGGGCTTTACCAAATCTTGAAAAATGGATGAAGTGATCGTTCAGCGCTCATCGTTGCTCGGGCTGTTGTTCGAACCGTCTAACGAAACTGCGAGCGGCCGGGGTTATACCGGCTGAACTCGTTACCCGCGCGAAGTCAAAAAGAAGCTCATCACGGCCACGAATGCCGTAACCATGCAACCCACCAACTGCAAAGCACTGGCAACGGCTTCAGGCGGTAAGTAGGCGTACATGTTTGATCTCCCATGAAAACACTAGGTCAGATTTGGCTGATTACAAATTGAAGCGACAAAATTGCGAGTTCCCTGTATTGCCGTAACCATGTTCCTCGTTCCCACGGACCCCGTGGGAATGCTGCGCTTCGCCGCTCCGCGGCAATGCAATTGTCCGCATACCCGCAAGGAACGCAGAGCGTCCGGACATTCGTTACCAAGCGGAGCGTGGGAACGAGTGGCAAACGAATGTCAGGCTAAAGCCTGACCTACAACAAAAAAAAGCGGGCCGCGCCGGCCCAACGATCCGACGCGACCCGCTCGAAGCACATGCGTGCAATTTAGCTACCGGCGATCGAATCGGCGACGCCTTGGAACGTGGTGTTGGCGTTGGTACCGATGGCGCTAATCGCAGCCAAGCAGACGATCACGATCAAAGCCAACATAACCGCGTATTCGACTGCGGTTGGGCCGTCTTCCGAAACCATGAAACGACGGACTTTCGAGATCAACATATTCATGAGAATGCTCCCTTTTTTACGGCGACTCGGTACGGCACGAACGGCCTCCGAGAAGTCACCGAGTTAACAAAGTAAATGGGCTTTGTCGGATGCGACGCACAACTCGCTACGGAGCGGAACGCCGGCCTGCATGCACCTTTCAAAGCCCAAAAAGTTAAAAAAGTGGCGCCTCTCCTCGAATCTATCTGCGCTAGCGAACCGTTTCCGGCTCCCCGGCGGGCTGTTCGAGAAGTACACGGTTAAGCGTAGCTTCCAGAACAACCCCCAGCGGTGCTCACCAACGAAAAGCATAAAGCATTTCGACGGCCAACATCCCTTCGGCAACCCGGCTGCCATGCACACGAATGAACATGGTCCTAGGCTTTGCGCCCCGACCTCACGATCGGTTTGCCCTTATCGAGGATGAAGAGGCCCAACAGGCCAACTTCTTGCGAGGGTGATCTCAACCGGCGACGAAGTTTTTGGACGTGGCGTCCGGCCGATCACTCTCGCTTTACCACAGCCCGAAAGCCGTGTTCACAAGTCGTTTCGGCTTTCGCGTCAACTGCTTGTGTAATGAAAACTACGTCGGGTTCGCGGCCTGTCAAATCGAAGCTTTAAGAATTCTTTCAAGATTGGCAAAATAATTGAAAACATCGAGAAATACGCTGGAAATTTTACCACGGAGACGCGGAGTAGCAGGTTGGGAGTTGCGGAGAGCAAATGCAACGGGAATCATATCGTTGATCCCTGTAAAGCCGCGACCAGCGGTCGCGTTTGATGGTGGCGCTCAATACCCTCGTTTCCTCGGTCTCCGTGGGAACGAGTTAATCCCAATCAGCTTTCATTCCCCACACCCCACTCCAATTTTCCCATTCGTTCTCCGTGTCTCCGCGTCTCTGTGGTGAATCTTCCTCGTTGATGAATACAGCGATCAGCGGTCGCCCGCCGGCGTCGCGAACAGTTTGCTTCGCGATGCGAGGCGACTCTCCGGCGCGTCGACGCTGCGCAATCGTTTGCTCGATTCGCCACGCGGCTGCGCTCGATGCAAACTCGATGCGGGTGACTACTGCATCAAGCGGTGGCGCGCTCGAAGCAATAGCACCTTCGTTGCTCTGCAGCTCGACATTGACGTTCGGCGCACGTGATGCCAGATACCGCAGCGGCCAATATAGCCACCATTCGCTGGTCACAATCAGCAACGGTTCATCCGACGCTGACTTGCCGCGCGAACTGTTATTCTCGCTGTGCAATTGCATCGCCAGCTCCAACGCCGCTTGCTTGGGCTCGACAACGCCGGTGCGGAACGTGCGATGCGATTGTCCGCCCGTTAAATGGAATTCATTGAAGTATTCAAGTTGAAACGCGAACAACATGCTCCACGCGGCAGCCAACAACAACGGTGCGGTAGCGTGCGAGAACCTTGTCGACGGTTGCATCCACCAAGCGAACGCGCGCGATGCGATCAACACCGTCGGCGCGATCAGGCAAATCGCGTAGCGTTCGTAATGGGGTGCGATCGCAGCCGGCCCGGCAATCAAATAAAAACTTAGTACGCAAGCAAGCCAAGCGCAACACAGCACCATCTCCAACGGCACTCGCCGGCGGACGATTCTGCGATAAATGAACCAGCCGATCAGCCCGATGATGACCCACGAATTGGTATCAAAGACAATCCGCGTTACGCTGCGCGGATCGAGCGATCCATCGGTGTTCAGTAACCCGCCAGAGATGTATTCGAACACGGTCACGCCCGAGAATAGCTGAACGAAATCCACTGCGAACTGACACATTTGTCGTGGATCGGTCGCGCGATGCATCGCCGGCATTAATCGCGGCCCGAGCAACAGCAGCCCGAGCGAGATTACTAAGCCGACCGCAATCCATCGCCGCCCGGGCGTGGAGAGCAACACCGCCAATCGTTCGCGCCATGCATAGGCTTGCAGAATCAACAGCCAAGGCACCGCAAAAATGTTGGTCGGATGGACCACGATTGCCAGCAATGCAAAACCGAAAGCCAGCCGGCTCCATCGCAAGCGCTGCGCCGGTTCTACAATCGCCAGCAGGGGGCCGTAAATGACGGGCAATGTAAACAACAGCGACTGGCTGGCATCCCAGGCAAAACGGCAGTAAGCAATGTTGATCGGTAGTACGGCAAGGATCAATGTCGACACGATCGAGACGGTCGATCCACACGCGCGCCGCGCCAGCCAGTAGTTCAGCATCAGCGCCATGATTCCGCTGATTAACGCCGGCAGACGCAGTGCCGTGAACGATGGCTCGCTGATCAGATGCACCAACACCATCGGGCCAAGAAAAAATGGATTGAGCCAGTTATCAGTCGGCGTTTTCCAGGTTATGCTCTCGCCGGCAAGCAGCATTTCGGTCTGCACGCCGTACCACGCTTCGTCACCATTGATACCGGGCAAACGGCCCAAGTCCCATACCCGATATCCAATCGCACATGCCATGATTGCGACGACGTTGACAATCAGGAAAGCACGCCACAGTCGCGCAATACTGAAGAGCGATACTTGTGCCGCCGGCTCCGCAAAATGCAGTTCAGGGTTGGGAGAGAGGCAGTCGACGTCGAGCATGCTATGAAGCCTGATTGCGCTACGTTACGGTGCGGCTAGCCGCGCGGAGGGTGGACTGGGAAGCGTGGAGGTTGAAGAGTGGCGGACGCTTGGCGGGAGTTCTGGTGGGGACGAATTGTGTCGGCGATCTGACTAGAGATACCGACCGCAATGCGTATCTAAAGCTATCTTTGTTTTCGGAGCCTGCCGAATTTTACCCTGCCCAATGTGCAGCCACTTCTGCTGTGCGTTCTGTTTGTATCGACCTTGTCGATTACTCGAGTTATCGCGAATGAACTGGCGCGAAGCAATCAACGATCAGCTTGTCGCATTCGTGCCTGGCGGTTACGACCGCACTGGCCCGATAGCGACGGAACCGACCGCGCTCGCTGCTTTAGCGATTTGCGCTGCGGGCCGCGGCGACGATGCGGCAAAAGCATTGACGTGGCTGGCGACGCGGCAGAACGCCGACGGCAGCTTTGGTCCGACTGAACATCTCGCTGCGCCTTGTTGGCCGACCAGCTTAGTCATTCAGGCGGCGTTGTCGGCCAGTGGTAACGGTTCGAAGGATTGTGGTGGTTTTGCATGTCCTGTAGGGAATGCCCTCCGTGACATTCCATTGCCAAGCGCAGGCGTGAATGCCATGTCGGCAATCGCTTGGCTGCTAGAAGCCAAAGGGGGCGCAATGGAACGCACCGAACCCGGCGGGCACGATCCGACGCTAGTCGGCTGGCCCTGGGTGATCGGTACGCACTCGTGGATCGAACCGACCGCGCTAGCCGTCATGGCTTTGCGCGCCGCCGGACAGGGCGATCATCCACGCACACGAGAAGCGGTGCGGTTGCTCAACGATCGGTTATTGCCGGGCGGTGGCTGCAACTATGGAAACACCGTCGTGCTGGGACAAGCATTGTTGCCCCACTTGCAGCCGACCGCGATCGCGTTGATTGCCCTGCACAATGAACCGGGTATTGAAGCAATTGGTGACGGCCGGATCGCGCGATCGCTCGACTACCTGCGCGCCGGTTTGGGAAACTCGACGGCGACCGCTTCACTTTCCTACGGGCTAATGGCACTGGCTAAGTATCAGCAACTACCGCACTACGCTGAGCAATGGCTTGCCAGTGCGTATCAGCGAACGATAAAACGCGGCGCGTCGGCGTACAAGCTCGCACTGCTTTCGCTGGCGGCAGGGCACTTGGCGGCGACCAGTACGGAGGCAACGCAATGAGCGATACGAAAGGAGCGAGCAGCGAGCAGCGAGCAGCGAGCGAGACTACAACACTTGATTCTGGCTTACAGACCACAAGCGAATCGAACGTACGCGCCGAGAACACCTTCGACCGGCGTAGTTTGTTGATCGGCGGCGGTCTGGCCGTTAGCGGGCTATTAGGTTACGCCGCAATTCGCGAGCGGATTGCCCAGCGAGCTTCAGTTTTCATCGCACGCTCCCAGCGCTACGACGGTCCGCTGGTGCAAACCATTCACGATGGGCTGTTGGCCACGGGACTCGATCCGCGCGAGATACGCGGCAAGCGGGTGCTGTTGAAACCCAACCTGGTCGAGCCGACCAAGCGCTCGCCCCACATGACCACGCATCCGGCCATGGTGCAAGCCGCTGCCGAAGTGTTTCGCCGCTGGGGAGCCGAAGTCATCGTCGGTGAAGGCCCCGGGCATGTGCGCGACACCGAGCTGGCGTTGATCGAATCGCGCATGCTCGAAGCGCTGGATGAAGCCGAACTGGCCTTTGCGGATTTGAACTACGAGGACGTGCGGTTCGTCAAGAACTCCGGCGGCGTCAGTAAGCTCGACGGCTTCTACTTTCCGCGCACCGTGGTCGAGGCCGACCTGATCGTTTCGATGCCCAAACTGAAAACGCACCATTGGGTCGGTTTCACGGCCTCGATGAAAAACTTGTACGGCGTCATACCAGGCATCAAATACGGCTGGCCGAAAAACGTGCTGCATCACAACGGCATTCCGCAGACCGTGTTCGATATCAATGCCTCACTGCCCAAAACAATTTCGATCGTCGATGGCATTATGTGCATGGAAGGCGACGGCCCGATCATGGGCAGCGCCAAACCGATGGGCCTGGTGATTATCGGCACGAATCCGACGGCGGTCGATGCCACGGTGGCGCGGCTGATGGACCTCGATCCCGCAAAAGTCAGTTACCTGAAACTGGCCGCGGACAAGTTGGGGCCGATCGTCGAGCGACGTATCGAACAACGGGGCGAACGCTGGCAAGAACTCCAAAGCCGATTCGAGATTGTCGATCGCCCGCATTTGAACTCGTTACGTCCGCAGGCAGGGTCGTTGGTCAGTTGAACACTAAGAATAAGATGTCTGTAAAGCCGCGACCAGCGGTCGCGATTGCAGGCGGATCACAAGTACGGGACACGACCAATGGTCGCGGCTTTACATGAGCGCACGTTTGCGTGGACTGCGATTCTGCACAGTGCTATGTGCCGCCGCGCTGTTTGTCGCGCTAGCGCTGCCCGCTTTGCGCGGCGGCGTTTACACGGCTAACGACTTGGGCGAGTTTCATCTGCCGTTGCGATCGTTCTATGCCGAGTGCCTGACGAACGGCGACGCGTTCGATTGGTGCCCCGACTTGTACTGCGGCTTTTATTTGACCGGCGAGGGGCAGACCGGAAGTTATCACCCGATGCATAGGTTTTTGTACCGTTGCTTGCCATTGTCGACGGCTTGGAATATCGAGTGTTTAGTCAGCTATCCGTTCATGTTTGCCGGCCTGGTGCTGTTATTGAGGCGGTGGCGGTTCAACTTGTCGACTGCATGGTTTGGCGCGATAGTGTTTACGTTTTCGAGCTTTAATCTGTTGCACTTTGTCCATGTGAATGCCGTCGCCGTGGTCGCGCATTTGCCGTGGCTGTTGTACTGCATTGAACAGCTGACGTCCGATCGTAGCACCGGAACGCCACAGAGGGCGTTCCCTACAGACAAGCAATGCCGGGTGCGGCGTTTGGCTTGGTGCGGCATCGCGGCGCTCACCGCATCGCAACTACTACTGGGTTACCCACAATATGTGCTGCTGTCTCTGATCGCCGAAATGAGCTATCTCGCTGTCATCCTGATCGCATTGAAAAAATCCGCGGCTTGGCGGCTGGTCGCTATCTGGTCGTTAGCAAAGGCCTTGGGCGTTGCCATCGGGGCTGTCCAATTGCTGCCGACTCTCGACGCCTTGAGCGAATCCGTGCGCGCGGCGGTCGATGCTGATTTTGCTTCGGCGGGTTCGCTCCATCCGCTGAATCTGCTACAGCTTGTCGCTCCATACTTGTTGGCGACCCGCGTGGTCGGTCAGAATACTCACGAGTTGGGTCTGTATGTCGGCGCGGTGCCATTGTTGCTGGCCATGATTGCCCTGACGCGCGGGCGAGTCGAAAAGCCCGACATTGCCGAAACGCCCCAGAGGGAGTTCCCTACAGAAACCGTTCACTGGTTTGCGATCGTTCTGGTAGTGTTCGGCTTGCTCCTATCGCTTGGCGAGCACGGGCCAATCCATTGGCTCGTTTCGCGGTTGCCGATCGTCTCTCAGATGCGTTTTCCATGTCGCGCAATCGTGCTGATCCAATTCGGCGTCGCGATTCTCGCGGCAATTGGTTTTGCGAAGCTACTAACTACGAACGAACGCACCCTTGGTCTGCCGGTTTGGTTGTGCGTCGTTGCCAGCTTCGTTGTGCCCGGCGTGGCCGCAGGGCTGTGGCCAACGTATTTGGCCGGACCTTCGATGATCGCAATCGGACCTTTGTTGTTCTGCGCGGCGGCTGCATTGCTTTATTTCGCAGTGAATTGCCGTGACAATTCGGCATTGTTGAACACGAATCGCCAAGCAGCGCGTTCCTTAAAGTGTTTCTCGCAACGCATAGCCATCTATGGACTCGTGGCTCTTACTGCCGTTGACCTTGGCATGTACGGACTTAGCTACGCCGTGTATCGCGACGTGCAGCCGCTTGACGATTTCATCGCAACAACCTCCGCTCCGACGGGACAACCCAACGGACGGGTCGTGCTGGAAACATTGCAGACAGCCGACAAGCACCGCGCGGGCAATCGAATTCTGTTGAAAGGCTGGCAGCGCGCCGATGGCTACGCAGGTCTGGAGCCGGCTAAGCAACTCGATTACCAAAGCCCGTTTACCTGGGTCGTCGCCGGTGTGACCTGGACCGCAAAGAACCCCGCAAATGCATTGCCGAATATCGATACCGATTTGACGCGCGCAATTGAGCAACCGTCGCTGTTTGCCGTTCCCCAATTGCAAACGGGCAAAACTGTGATGCCGAGCAGTCGTGCCTTGCCTTATCTCAACGACGCTAAACACAACTGGCTCTTGGCCGAAAGTCCGCTGCCACGCGCCAGAATAGTCACTCAGATTCGTCCTGCGATTGACTACCAGCACGAACTACCGAAGATCGAACACACGACGACTGTGCTAGTCGAGCCGAGCGATCAGGCTGTAATCGACGAACATCTAAGAGCTCTAAACATAACCCGAAGCGTTAGCGAGGAACGCGCTTCATTTCCTGGCTTACGCGTCGGGTTAGGAAGGTTTTTGAACGACGATGCTCCGAATTCCCAAGTTGAGTTGATTTCGGATCGTCCAGGCGGTATTCAACTGCGTGTCGAATGTGAACAGCCCGCCATCCTGGTACTCACCGAGAGTTTTCATTCCGGCTGGCAGGCCGGTTGTGACGGTTCTGCCATACAGACTGTGCGCGTGAATGGTGATTTTTTGGGTTGTTTGATCCAGCCCGGGCGACACGATGTGCAACTTAGCTTTCAACCCGCCGGCCTGCGACAGGGCCGCCTAGTCTCAATTTGTGGACTAGGCTTGTTGATACTGATGGTTGCCGGCTCTGGGTTCATTCGTCCGCGACGCACCGAGATCGATCTATGAAGTATGGCGACTGCGAGTACTACCCGGCCAACGATGCTCGACCGCCGCTGTCCGATTCGCTGATCAGCGTGGTGATGCCGGTCTTTAACGAAGCACTGGTACTCGACACCTTGGTTGAGCAAGTCCGCGCGAGCATTGTCACGTGCGGCACGACGGCCGAGATTATCTTGGTCAACGACGGCTCGACCGACGGCAGTACGCAAATCCTCAATCGGCTGGCCGAGCAGCATCACGAAGTTCGCATCGTGCATCTGTCGCGAAATTTTGGGCATCAGGCCGCCGTGCAAGCGGGCCTGGCCGAAGCGCGCGGCGACGCCGTGATACTGATGGATTCGGATCTACAAGATGCGCCCGAAGCGATTGGGCAATTTCTCGTGCAATGGCAAGCCGGCTACGACGTGGTGTTTGCGTTACGCGTCAACCGTAAAGAAGGCTTTTGCAAACGGCTGATGTTCAAGGCGTTTCATCGGTTGTTATCGTCGGTATCGTCGACGTACATTCCGCCGGATGCCGGCAACTTTGGGTTGCTCGATGCGCGAGTGGTCCGCGAGATCGTCGGCTTAAGCGAGCGCGATCGTTATTTGCCCGGTTTACGATCGTGGGTCGGTTTTCGGCAAATCGGCGTGCCTGTCGAACGTAACGCGCGCTACGACGACAACCCACGCGTCTCGATTCGCGGACTGTGGCATTTGGCGAAGACGGCAATCTTTTCGTTCAGCACGTTGCCGCTTGCGGTGTTCTATACGATCGGCTATCTGGCATTGGCGTTATTCCTCGGTTTGGCCGCCGCGGCGTTGTACTGCCGGCTGTTTACCGAGCTGGCGATTCCCGGCTGGACGTCGCATATTCTCAGCGCGTCTTTTTTCGGGGCGCTCAACGCGCTGGGCATAAGCATGTTGGGCGAGTATGTCATCCGAATTTACGATCAGGTTCGCGCGCGACCGTTGTATCTGGTCGACCGCGTGGTTGAGCAAAGTCGTAAGCCGACCGCGGGAATTGCCTCGCTAGACGAATCGTCCGCCTGGGACGACACGTACCAAAACCTGCTCGATCAGTCGAGCGAACTGCTGGATATGGCCCGCGGGCGAACCACGGAGCCGATGTTCGAGTCGGAAGACGAGCTGCCGCGACTTGCGCAGTTTAGTGACCAGCGGTAGTCTGGCAGAAATACAAAATCGACGCGCAAGCGAGCGCATCGAGTAGACAGTTATCGGCGTCGGCGACGCCTCTTACATTTTCGTTCCAGCTAATCCTCGCCCCACAATCCTCGCCCCTCGCTGCTCGCTCCGCCGCGATTAGAAGTGTACGTCGAAGCGCATGGCAAACACATCGGCTTCGCTCTCGCCTTGTACTGCGCGATCCAAATCGGCATGAATGTAATTGAACAACACGCGGATATTGGTATTCAGATACCAGTTCAACCCCGCAGTATAGTCGGTTTGGTTACCGCGCGATGCGCCGACTCCGCCGTCGTCCAAGTCGATGTACGAGACCCGGCCCGCGACTTGCCAAGCGCCCGAGCCTTTGCAGATTCCGTTCGGTGTGCAGACGCAGAAGAACGGTTCGTAAACTTTTTGCAGATCGAAGAAACCGTTCTTCCGGTTATAGTTGCGGTTCTCGCCGGTGAGAAAGTAACTGGCTTCGAGATACCCGCCGTTGTAGCTCAAGTCGCTCGCGGCCGATCGATTGACTTCGGTTTGAATGTATTCGCCTTGAACGCTAAGCGGTCCATAGACCCAGGCGGCCTCGGCACTATAGACCTGCGCATCGTCGGCGATGATATTGCCGGTCGATAGAAAACTAGCGGCTTGCGTGATGCCCGTCTCGGCCATGCGAACTTCAGGCAGATTGGTTGAAAAGGCGATCGGATTGGTTTCATCCGGGTCGCGGTAACTGAACGCACCGCCGACGTGCATCAGGTAGCGCCCTTCGCTCGGTTCATCGTACCATAGCAGGCCGGTACCACGACTTGTCACTGCCCAACCGCCGTTGTCGCCGATCTGATCGCCAAAGGCATCGCTGCGTTCTTTGAACGCGCCGACGGCCCAGGTCGCCTCTTCGCCTTCGAAATAATCGAATAGTGACACACCCCAGTTGCGCGACGGCGCGAATGCATTGGGCAGTGCGCGCTCCATGAACGTGGTGGCGTCGTCGCCGGTCAGCTCTTCCAGACTGAACCATTCCTTGTAATGGCCGATCTGTGCGTTATTCACGTACGGCAGATCGCTGACGCGCCAAAAGACATCGGTAAACCCTGGCCGACCAGTGACGGCAAAGTCCATCTCGACGCGCCACGAATGGATGTCTAGGATCTTGCCGTCGACACCGATGCGGGCGCGACGAAAGTCGACGCCGTTCAGCGCATCGCCGACCGTGGCGATGTTGGCCGGATCTTGATCGAACATGGCGACGTCGGTATGAAACTTTCCACGGACGTTCAGCGCCGGTTTTTCGGCATCGGCCGCTTTCTTTTTCTTGGCGTCGTCGGACTGCTTTTTCAGCGTCTTTTCGATGTCGGCAAGTCGATCGCCGGCTGACTTCTTCTTGCTCTTATCGTCCTTCGCCCCTTTATCATCCGCAACCGGCAGCGCCTCGATTCCATAATCGGCTATTTCACCAATGCCCACGCTAGGCAAGGGCGACAGATCGCCGGCAGTGGCATTCAGTTTTGCACGCAGCGAGCGCAGCTCTTCCTGTTGTGCCAGCAACTGCTGCTGAATACTGATCAAGTCGGGCTGCTGGGCCAATGCCGTTTGGCCGACTAGCGAAGTGAGCGTACAACCGCCGAACAACAACCAAGCGCGAACCGATTTCAAAGTGATTGCCATGTCGCGTTATTCCGTTAACGATGTCGAATTTGGTTAGACCAAAGACAAAAATCGGCAATCAGCGCTCCGCTCCGTGCAGCTTGCCAGACGAGTGAGAGATGTTGATCTCCACCAAGTTTTCATCGGGCGAGAAACTTGAGCGACATGCGAGAAAACACCGCATTTCGAAGTTTGTCGAAAAGCGATGGGTAAAGAATTGGACAAATCATCAAAAACAAAAAAGCAAGGCACGGGCACCCTTGCGAGTACCCGTGCCGTTGCAGTTTCCCAAAAGTCTTTCCCTCACCCGGACACGCTAACACTTCGTTGTTTAGAAGTGGACATCCAGACGCATGGCGTACACATCGGCTTCGCTTTCGCCTTGCACCGCGCGGTCGAGGTCCGCATGAATGTAGTTGAACAGGAAGCGGACGTTGTTGTTCAAGTGCCAGTTGACACCTGCGGTGTAGTCGGTCAAGTTACCGCGGCCCGAGCCCACGCCTTGGTCATCCAAGTCGAGGTACGATACGCGACCCGTGAGTTCCCAAGCTCCTTTGCCCTTGCAAATTCCGTTGGGAGTGCAAACACAGAAGAACGGCTCGTAGACCTTGGTTACATCGAAGTAACCATTCTTACGGCTGTAGTTACGGTTTTCACCCGTGAGGAAGTAGCTGGCGAAGACATAACCGCCGTTGTACGACAGGTCGCTTCCCGAAACACGGTCGACTTCAGTCAAGTAACCTTCGGCTTGGATCGACAGCGGACCATAGACCCAAGCGGCTTCGGCACTGTAGAGCTGAACGTCGTTGGCAACAATGTTGCCCGTCGACAAGAAGCTGCTCGCTTGCGTGATGCCGGTCTCGGCCATGCGAACTTCCGGCAGACCGCTCGAGAACGCAACTGGATTCGTCTCGTCCGGGTCGCGGATGCTGAACGCACCGCCGACATGCATCAGGTAACGACCTTCGCTGGGCTCATCGTACCACAACAGGCCCGTTCCGCGAGCGGTAGCCGCCCAACCGCCGTTGTCGCCGATCTGATCACCAAAGTTATCGCTACGTTCTTTGAACGCACCGATCGCCCAGGTGGCATCTTCGCCTTCGAAGTAGTCGGACATCGACGCGCCCCAGTTACGAGCGGGGCTAAATGCGGCATTTGCAATCGAGCGTTCCATGAACGGAAAGGCGTTGGACGAAGTCAGTTCTTCC
>JAYTAU010000020.1:0-2290 GCA_043737375.1 Planctomycetia bacterium | reverse complement strand
ACTTTGGCGCCCGCCATCGTGACTGGTTTCGCTTTAGCGCTGGCTCGGGCATTGGGCGAGTACGGCTCTGTCGTATTTGTCTCGGGCAACATTCAATTCGAGACCGAAATCGCACCCGTGCTGATCGTCAATCGTCTGGAAGAATATGCCTATGCCGAGGCCACCGCGATTGCCGTGGTGCTGCTGGTGATTTCGTTCTCGCTGTTGATCGTGATTAACCTCCTCGAGCGTTGGACGAAGCGCCATTATGCATAAGCCGGCGACTAATCTTGCGAACCGCGCCCGCGTGGCCGCGCAGCACGACCCTTGGTACGTGCAATGGGGCTTGACGCTTGTGGCGCTGGCCGTGATCGGCGTGTTGATCGTGATTCCGGTCGTCAACGTGTTTTATCACGCCTTCGAGAACGGCGCGCAAGCGTATTGGGACAGCTTGGTCAAAGACAAAGACACGCTGCATTCGATTTTGCTGACGCTGACCGTGGCGCCGGTCGCGGTCGCAGCGAATATCGTGTTTGGAATCGCCGCGGCTTGGACGATCGCCCGTTTCAAGTTTCGCGGGCGTACCGTTCTGACCACGCTCATCGATCTGCCCTTTTCGGTGTCGCCGGTGGTGGCCGGATTGATCTTGGTGCTGATCTTCGGCTTGCAAAGCGATTTGGGAAAGTGGCTGCGAGAGCAAGACATCAAGATATTGTTCGCGCTGCCCGGGCTCATTCTGGCGACTACGTTCGTCACGCTCCCTTTTGTTGCGCGCGAGTTGATTCCGGTCATGGAGGCCATCGGTTCGGACGAGGAAGTCGCGGCCGTCAGTTTGGGGGCCAAAGGCTGGCAAGTCTTTTGGTACGTCACAATTCCGAACATTAAGTGGGGCCTGCTCTACGGAATTATTTTGTGCAACGCCCGTGCGATGGGCGAGTTCGGCGCGGTATACGTCGTCTCCGGCCATATTGCCGGCCGGACTGACACCATGTCATTGCGGGTGGAAAAGCTTTTCCAGGAATACAATAACCCAGGATCGTTCGCGCTGGCCTCGCTGCTGACGTCACTGGCATTAGTGACGCTGGTCGTCAAAGTGGTGCTCGAGCGGAAGACGCGGCACGATCTGGCCGAAGCGGCGCAATTGAAAAATGTAGGAGGCGAAGCGTGAGCATCGAAGTTCGAGAAATCACGAAACGGTTCGGCAAGTTCACGGCGCTGGACAATGTCAGCCTGCATGTGCCTACCGGATCTTTGACGGCGCTGCTGGGCCCGTCCGGTTCCGGCAAGACAACGCTTTTGCGCGTGATTGCCGGCCTGGAAGGGGCCGATGCCGGCACGGTACTGTGCGCGGACGAGGACGTTACCAACGCCTCGGCGCGCAACCGCAACGTGGGATTCGTATTCCAGCACTACGCTTTGTTCCGGCACATGAACGTGTTCGAAAACGTGGCTTTCGGCCTGCGGGTGCGCAAGGAAAAGAAAGATCAAATCAAGAGCCGGGTTGAAGAGCTGCTGCACTTGGTTCGGCTCGAAGGGCTGGCCCACCGCTATCCAACGCAGCTATCCGGCGGCCAGCGGCAACGCGTGGCTTTGGCCCGGGCTTTGGCGATCCGGCCCAAACTGCTGTTGCTCGACGAACCGTTCGGCGCGCTCGATGCCAAGGTGCGGCAAGAACTGCGTGCCTGGCTGAGAGAACTGCACGACGAGATCGGCATGACCAGCGTGTTTGTCACGCACGATCAGGAAGAAGCCTTTGAAGTGGCCGACAATGTCGCCGTGATGAACAAAGGCCGCGTGGAACAAGTCGGCACGCCCGAGGAAGTCTTCGAGCATCCGGCCAATCCGTTTGTGATGGACTTCTTGGGCAACGTCAACGTCTTCAAAGGCCGCGTGCATAATGGCCGCGCCATGCTAGGCGGCATGGCGATCGAGCTGCCCGAGCATGCTCATGCCCACGGCGAAGCCACCGTGTACGTGCGGCCGCACGAACTGGATATCAACCGTTCGCCAAACGGCGTCAGCAGCTTGCAAGCGTTGGTCCAGCGGATCAATCCGGCCGGCGCGGTGGCAAAAATTTACGTGCATTCGGCCGAGTTCGGCGTCGGCCTGAACGTCGAGATCAGCCCCCAGCGCTACGCGGAACTAGGGCTCAAGGCCGGCGACACGGTTTACGTTTCGCCCAGCCGCGTGCGCGTGTTTGCTCCGGAGTACGTGATTTAGCTTGTGCGAAATGCGCCGGCTGGCGGATTGGATGCAAGGTGTAGAGTTGGTGGCGTCAAGACAAGCGTGTCGGCGTCCGCGAAAAGTTGCC
>JAYTAU010000019.1:0-5792 GCA_043737375.1 Planctomycetia bacterium | reverse complement strand
CGGCGGATTACCGGGAGTTCCTCTCTCGTTACGGATTCTCATCCGGGGGTGATTTGGTGTTTCCGGAATACGGGAGACCGGGGTCAGCCGGGAGGGGGAGCAGTATTCCTTCGCTGGCACATCGGGTTGAGATGATCATGGTTAGGGATGCTTGGCATTTGTTGATTGGTTTAATCGTATCCTATCGAACCGGCCTGCTCAAATTGCGAAACCGTGGAACAGAGCGACATTTAATGCCCTGCTTCACTACTTGCCTCATTTTACCCAGCATGTTCGCGAGTTAGTAACTAGTGCTGTCAAACTTGCAATCAGAAGTGGAAAACTCCCATCTTTCCTGGATTGTGATTTATGCTCGGTCTAGCGAGCGCATTTAACGCCTTTACCCATAGGTTTGATGCTGCAACCTGCGACAAGGATTCGCAACAGGCACATTGGGCAAAAAAGTTTGGATCGGGTCGGCTTGATGGTCGAAAATCATTAGGTTCGGCTGCGCGGTTTCAGGCAAGTCGAAGTTGACATATTGGCAAGACCTGCCTAGATTTGCGCACAAGCGGCCTAATCACTAGATATGATAAACTGGATTTACTTGGTAATTTGGCGAGCTTTTTGCAGTGTGGGGGCGGAATGAAGTTAGCAAAACTCTTTTCATCGCGGAGAAGCCACGTGCGAAGCCACGTACTACTAACCGTTGTTTTGGCACTTTTGGGATCGTCGACGGCGTCGGCCCAAGATTGGGCCAAAAAAATGTTCACCACCTCGTCGCACGATTTTGGAACGGTGGTTCGCGGCGCTAAAACCGAGTTCCGATTTCCGTTCAAAAACATCTATGTCGAGGATTTACATGTTGCCAGCGTTCGGTCGAGTTGCGGTTGTACCACTCCCGACGTGACCAAGCGCGACGTCAAGACCTATGAAACTTCCGAAATCGTGGCGGTCTTCAATACGCACGCATTTTTGGGACATCGCTCGGCAACGATCACCGTCACGTTCGACAAGCCCTATTATGCCGAAGTGCAGTTGCAAGTCTCGGGCAACATTCGCGGCGATATTGTCGTTCAGCCCAGCTTGGTCGACATCGGCAAAGTGGATCAAGGCATCGCGGTCGAACGGTCGATCAGCGTCACTCGCTCGGGCAAGTCCGATTGGAAAATTATGGACGTTCGGTGTGCCAATACCAACTTCGAAGTCGAAGTCTTGGAACGCGGTCGTTCGGGCAGCCAGGTCACGTATGATCTGAAAATTCGATTGAAGGAATCCGCGGTTGCAGGTTACTTGAACGATCAACTCATTCTGATTACCAATGACGACCGTGCCGGGCAATTTCCGATTGCCGTGGAAGGTCGCGTGGTGCCCGAGATGACCATTACCACATTGTTGAACTTCGGCACTCTCGAAGCAGGCCAGCGCGGGACTAAGCCGATGATCGTGCGGGGAAAGAAACCTTTCCGGATTAGCGCGATTCATTGCGACGACCCACGGTTTACGTTCAAGCTGCCGGATGCTAACGATCCTCCCAAAGCCATTCATCAAATTCCCGTAACCTTTGTGGCCGACGAGCAATCGGGCAAGGTAGTTAAACAAATTACGGTCGAAATCGACGGTGCCAAGCGTCCGTTACCCGCAGTGGTCGCACAAGCCATTGTCAAAACTGCCGAGTTAAGCGAGCCCGTTCCGGTAAAAACCGAAGTGACCAAGCCCGAGACGTCCTTGCCGGAAGCCCGGTTGCCGCAGACGAAGGTAAATGTCATTAAGACGGATGAACTTGAAGTTCGGCAAGATCGCACGTCGCGACCCGACACGCAGTCTTCCGTTGCACACGGTTCATTGTCCAGGGCACTAGTTTCGGATCCGCAAAAGCAGCAAGTTGCCGGCAAAAGTGATCGCGAAGAGGCTGGAAATCTTCGGCCCGCAGCGACATACCGCAATGAGAACGTGTTGCGTCAGAATCGGATGAAGCGGTAATGTAGTCTATGCACCCAGCGAGGTGACTACATTGCGAGGCGGCTACGTTAAGCGACCGCACTTAGCGCTTCTTAAGCTCGATCGTGATCAGCGTTTTTTGATCGCTGGCATTCGCCGGGCATGTTCCGCAACCGCTCGCGCAGCCTGGCGTTTTCTTGGTCATCAACACCTGCCAGGCGCGCAACATCAAGTAGCCCGCTGAGAGAGCGACCAGCATTAATGCGATGATGGATTGCCAATTGTACATCGTAGGACGGAATTTATTCCGGCTTCCTTGCACCCGTTGAACATAACGCAATTCCGGCTTCGGCGGAATCGGCGACAAGCCGGAATGAATTCCGGCCTACGACAACATGCGATAAGCCGGAATGAATTCCGGCTTACAGCATCATGCCGATTTGATACGTCGCCCAGGCCGCGACATAGGCCAGCACGGTCATGTAAGTAAATGTAAAAATCGGCCAGCCCCAACTATTACTTTCGCGTTTGATGATCGCCAACGTGGCCGCACATTGGGCACACAAAGCGAAGAACACCATCAGCCCTAATGCGACGGGCACGTTGTAGACCGGTCGGTCGGTCCCGTCCCACTTGGCATTTTTTAGCTGCGTTTGAAGTTGGGTTTCGCCTTCGGCATCGTCGAGATCGACCTCACCCAGGTTGTAAATGACACCCAGCGTTCCCAACACGACCTCGCGGGCAGGAAACGACGCAATCGCCGCACAGCCGATTCGCCAATCCCAACCGAGCGGTTTGACGGCCGGTTCGATCCATTGGCCCATACGGCCGAGATAACTTTGTCGCTGAGCTTCGCCGAGGGCGATTTTCTCGCGCTCTGACGGGTTTTCGTACCGTGAAAGTTCTTCGGCCAACTCGGCACGCGCGGGTTCGCCAATGGCCGGATCCGCGATGCGTTGTTCGACCGCCAATTGCTGTGCGACAAGCACGGTTTCTACGGCCTCGGGGTTATGCGGGTAGTAAAGCAGCGCCCAAATGACAATCGCCACGGCAAAAATCAATGTGCCGGCGCGCTTGACAAATGCCCATCCGCGTTCGGCCATCCGATGCAGTACGATGCCGACGCCGGGCAGTTTATAAGGCGGCAGCTCCATCACAAACGGAGGCGTCGCTCCGCGTAAGAGTGTGCGTTTGAGCAGCAAGGCGACGACGACTGCGGTCAAAATTCCGACCAGGTACATGGCGAACAGCGTCAAACCTTGTAGCCGTAGCAGGCCCCCTAAGAATTCGCGCTGAGGAATAAACGCGCCGATCAATAGCGTGTAAACCGGCAACCGGGCCGAACAACTCATCAGCGGAGCGACCAGCATCGTGGTCATGCGATCCCGGCGATTCTCGATCACGCGCGTGGCCATGACACCGGGTATCGCGCAGGCGAAGGACGACAACAGCGGTATGAACGACTTGCCGCTTAGACCGACGCGTACCATCAGCCGGTCCATCAAGTACGCCGCCCGGGCCATGTAACCGCAATCTTCCAACACGGCGATGAACAAAAATAGGATTAAAATCTGCGGCAAAAATACGATCACGCCGCCGACCCCGCCGATCACGCCGCTGACCAACAGCGACCGCAACGCGCCTTCGGACATGGCCGCTTCGACCTCGCCCGCAATAGCACCCACGCCGGCATCGATGGCCGACATCAGCGGCTCGGCGGCCAGAAAAATCGATGAGAACAAAACCAGCATGACTGCGGCAAAAATCAACGTGCCCCAAAGTTTGTGCGTCAGCACGCGATCGATTCGATCGGTCCAACTATCGACATGCACGCGCGGACGGGTCACAGCACCGTCGATCATGCGGGCCACCCATTCGTAGCGTGCCATCGCCTCGACTGCGGGGACCGGGCAATTGCCTTCGGCTAGTCTCGTTCGCGCGGCGGCAACCTCGGCGGCTAATTGACCGTTGCGGCTCGCGACGATCTCGTGCTCGAAATACCCGCTGGTGTCTAACAGCAACCGTTCGACTAAATAGCGCGGCAGCGGCGCGCCGGATCGATCGACAACCTGCGGCGCGAGTCGCTCGACCTCGGCCTGAAACAGCAATGGAAACGGATTAGCCCGGATTGGGGCGGACGAAGCGGCCGGTGACAAAGCTATTTCTGACAGCACCACTTTGGCAAGCGCAGCTTTGAGCTTATCCAACCCCAGCTTGTGATTCGCTTGAACTTCGATCACCGGAATACCCAACCGCTGCTCAAGCTGCGCGACATTGATTTTTACGCCACGGTCGCGGGCGACGTCCGTCATATTGAGAGCCAAGACCGTCGGCAAACCCACGGCCAGGACTTGGCTGACCAGGTACAGATTCCGCTCGAGGTTGCTGGCGTCGACGATGCATAGCACCGCGTCGAGCGGCGGCACTTCGGGGCGGCGGCCCAACAGCACATCGACGGTAACCAATTCGTCGAGCGAGCGCGGCGCCAAGCTATAGGTGCCGGGCAAATCGATAAGGCTAAACCGCCGGCCGTTGATATCGGCCAGGCCGATTTTCTTTTCAACCGTGACACCGGGATAGTTGCCGGTTCGCTGTCGCACGCCCGCCAACGCGGTAAACAGCGTGGACTTGCCAGTGTTGGGGTTGCCGATCAGGGCGATCGAGAATGTTCGTGGTTCCGCCGTGACAGACATGAAAAACTAGGCCGAAAGCGGCACGCGGAAGAATTCAGGCGAGGGCATTAAGGTGCGGGATTACGTAGACCAATGGCTAGGGAGGAAGCCGGCGAGTCGATTGCTAGACGTTCAAGGTGCAGGCGACGGTTGGAGGGTGACGCGGGCTGCTTCCGATTTTCGTAAACTGAGCCGGTATCCCCTTAGCTCCAACTCAATCGGATCGCCTAGCGGTGCGGAACCCAAAACCATAACGTCGGTTCCGGGCGTCAGGCCCATCTCCATCAATCGCAGGCTGATTTCATCGTTGCCCTCGATCTTCAACACCTTTCCAGAAATACCGAACGCTAAATCAGAAAGTGCTGTCATAGGAAGCCCCGGCGAGCGAAGTCAAGTCAGGCAAACGCACCCGGTCGCACCAAAACACGCAATAGTTCGGAGCCGCGCAAGCACAGGGTTTGACCACCCGTGCGGATAATGCAAGGAGTACCGCTGCGAACCATCTTGACTTCGGTTCCGGCAACGATTCCCATTTCCTTTACACGTTGGACCTGGTCCAACGAGCCGACAATTTGAACCACCTCGGCGCAAATTCCACTTTCGAGGTGGTGCAGCGGAACAATATCGTGCATATGTTCAGAATCAGAAGGATGGCTACTAGACTGAGACTCAATCTCAATCTTCGTCTGATTCTAACACCAGTTCATAGCGAATCAAGCTTTTTTTGGGATCTGATTCAAAAAATGCGGTTGATATTGAGTTACCAGTAACAGTTATTGATAAATACGCCAATCCACCCTACTTACGGATCGCAAGTTGAACGAATTGGGAACAAAATTCGATCCGAATGCGGTTCATGTCTGGCGGGCCTCGACCGAACAGCCGGACCACGTAGTTGCCAAACTTCATGCAACCCTCAATGCGGATGAACGGCAACGAGCCGCGCGGTTTCGGTTCGAAAAGCACCGCAAAGCCAACATCGTTGCGCGCGGGATGCTTCGAGAGTTGCTGTCGCGATATGTTAGCGTCGAGCCGGACCAAATTCAGTTCAGTTACAATGCGCACGGGAAACCGTCGTTGTCGGCCCAGACAATTGCCGCTTCCGGTCTCGCGAACACTCGCGACCTCCATTTCAACATTTCTCATTCCGGTCAGACCGTGGTCTGTGCGATTGCACTGGGGCGTGAAATCGGCGTGGAC
>JAYTAU010000018.1:0-2298 GCA_043737375.1 Planctomycetia bacterium | reverse complement strand
ATCGCCAGCGTGGAACGGGGTTCGCGCGTTTCGATGAGCTTGTCGATCGCGGTTTGCGAGATTCCCAAAGACCGCAGTTTCGCTTCCAGTACAGTTTGATCGTTTGAAATCATGCTGAATCAGATTATCGCATTTTCGCTGAAGAACCGGTTGGTTGTGATCGCGGTAACGTTGATCATCTTCGGCTGGGGCATTTACTTGGCGACTCGCTTGCCGGTGGACGTATTGCCCGACCTCAATCGTCCAACGGTTGCGGTGATGACCGAAGCGCCGGGACTTGCGCCGGAAGAAGTCGAGGCGCTGGTGACTTTTCCGTTGGAGTCGATGCTGAACGGTGCAACCGATGTGCAGCGGGTCCGTTCAGCTTCCGGTATCGGATTATCGATCGTCTGGGTCGAGTTCGACTGGAACACGGACATCATGATCGATCGCCAAATTGTGACCGAACGGTTGCAACTGGCGCGCGAGCAAATGCCCGAGGGGGTCAACCCCGTCATGGCCCCCGTGTCGTCGATCATGGGTGAAATCATGCTGATTGCGCTACAGTCCACGGATGGCAAGACTTCGCCAATGGAATTGCGAACCATGGCCGATTGGACGGTTCGACAGCGGCTGTTGTCGGTCGCGGGTATCTCGCAAGTCACGGTGATGGGCGGGGAACTCAAGCAGTACCAAGTTCTGACTTCTCCTCAACGACTGGCTCAGCATAACGTCACCTTGCCGGAATTGACTGAAGCGGTTCGCAAATCGAACGTCGCCACCGGCGGAGGCTTTGTACAGCAACCGTTCGAGGAATCGTTGATCCGCATCACGGGGCGAAGTTTACGCTTGGAAGATATCGAGAATGCCGTGGTTGAGTGGCGCGACCCCGCGCCGATCTTGGTCAAACATGTCGCCGACGTGAAGTTCGGTGGTCCCGTGCGACGAGGTGCCGGTAGTGTCGCCGGCGAACCGGCCGTGATTCTCGCCGTGCAAAAACAGCCGGGCGCTAGCACGCTGGACTTGACCGCAGGACTGGAAGCGGCGCTCAGTTCGCTCGAAGCGGAGATTCAGCAGACCAATCCCGATGTCGTCATTCAGCGCGAAATATTCAAGCAAGCCGATTTCATCGAGACGGCGATCCACAACGTTCAGGAAGCCATTCGCGACGGGATTATCTGGCTGGGGATTGTGCTATTCATTTTCCTGTGGAATCTGCGGACCGGCATCATCACGCTGATCGTGCTGCCGCTGCCACTGGTCATGTTGGCGCTGATCTTTGGCTATTTTGGCATGTCGATCAACACCATGACTCTAGGCGGTATTGCGATCGCCATCGGTGATCTGGTGGATGATTCTATCGTCGATATCGAGAATATCTTTCGACGGTTGAAAGAAAACCGGCATTTGGGCAACCCCGTACACCCGCTGCGGGTAATTTATGAAGCATCAAGCGAAGTGAGAAACTCGATCGTTTACGCCACCCTGATTGTCTGTCTGGTGGTACTGCCGCTGTTTTTTCTTTCGGGCCTGGAAGGCCGCATGTTCCAGCCGATGGGCGTCGCTTACATCTTGACGCTGATGGCTTCGCTCGTGGTTTCGCTCACAATTACGCCAGTGCTGGCTTCGTACCTGCTGCCGCAGGCGAAATTCTTAGAGGACGAGCGAGACAGTTTTGTCGTGCGTTGGCTCAAGGCCATCGACATGCGCGCCCTGCATTGGACGTTGCGACATCCTTGGAAAATCTTGGTCGGTGCGACTTTGATGATTGCCGTGTCGATGGCCACTCTGCCCTTCATGGGGGGTGAATTTCTACCGGCATTCAACGAGGGCACCTATACGATTGGATTGATTACGCCGCCGGGGACCAGTCTGCAGGAATCGAATCGCATCGGTGTCTTGGCCGAAAAGTCACTGATGGAAATCCCTGAGGTGACTCACGTCTCGCGTCGAACAGGCCGCGCCGAACTGGACGAACACGCCGAAAACGTCAATTCGTCAGAGATCGACGTGGGCGTGCGCGAGTCTAAAGAACCCAAGTCCGGCTGGTGGAACTCGGTGCTGCGCGCGGTGCCGTTGGCCGGCCAATATGGTTTCGATGTGGTGGGACGCCCCAAGAACGAAGTGCTCGACGATATTCGCGATCGGATTACGTCAATAGCCGGTGTGACACCCAATGTCGGTCAGCCGATTTCGCACCGTTTGGATCACATCATGTCGGGCATTCGCGCGCAGGTTGCCATTAAGATTTTCGGACCCGACCTCAGCGTGCTGCGGGCCAAAGCCGCCGAAATTCAGGACGCTATCCAAAATATTGAG
>JAYTAU010000017.1:0-2299 GCA_043737375.1 Planctomycetia bacterium | reverse complement strand
ATATCCGACGAATCTCCGGCTTCTTACTGGCATTCGTTGTTACTGGCACTTTCTTGGTCGCCGAACCGGTCGCGGCCCCGGCGCAATCGACAATTTCGATACGTTCCAACCAACCGGTATCCGAGCTGACTCGTAACCGGATCAAATTCGAGGTCGGCGGCGATGTTCGCCTGACCGGCGAAACCAAGCCCCGCTCCCTACCCATCAGCGTTGTCGCCCAATTCGACTACCACGAGCGACGAGTCGATGACGGCACCCTGGCCGCTGAGCGACGGGCGATTCGCCATTACGCCGACGCGCAGGCCGCCATTAAGGTCGACAATCAAGCAAGCCTGTCCAAACTACCTAGCGATCAACGTCTGGTTCGGGCCTCCGTCAGCAACCAACAAACGGCACTCCGCGCAGTTCACGGCCACCTGTCCCGCGACCAGCACGATTTGATCGATTTGCCGGGCAATACTTTACTGCTGGCGGATCTGTTACCTGAAAATGACGCCGCCGCTGGTACCAAGTCGAAGCTGCCAGACGCCTGGCTGGCCATGTTTCTAGGGCTGGACGCGATCAGCCGGACCGACATCGAAACTACGCTCGCTGCGAACAAAAACGGCCTGGGCGAATTATCCATCAACGGCAGCGCCAGCGGCGCTATCGGCGGCGTAGCCACCGAAGTCGAGCTCAAAGGCAAACTGCTCTTCGACGCAAAACTGCGCCGCCCGCAAACTTTAACCTTGCTGATCAAAGAGCAGCGCTCGATCGGCCATGCCTCGGCCGGGCTCGACGTCGTCGCCAAACTGACGATCGAACAGTCGGTCGTCAACGAAGCCGCCGAGCTGAGCGACAAAGCCCTCACGGGCATCGAACTGGCCGACGATGGCACCCGTCCGCCGTTGTTGTTCGAAGCGCCCTCGGGCTCGTTCACCATGCTGTACGACCCGCGTTGGAGTATCACCAGCGAAACGGATGATGCCGTAATTTTGCGGTTGATCGATCGAGGAGAATTACTGGCACAATGCAACGTGTCGCTACTCTCCAAGCAGCCGCCAACCAAAGTCGTTGCTTTGGAACAATTTCAAGACGATGTCAAAACTTCGTTGGGCAAGAACTTCGGCGAGTTCAACCGAGCCGGCGAACGCGCACGCGACGACGGTGTGCGCGAGCTGCGAGCCGTGGCGTCGGGCATTGTGTCGGAACTGCCGATCACTTGGCATTACTACTTGCTGACGGATCCGACAGGGCGGCGGGCGGCGATCTCGTTTACTTTGGAAAGCAGCCTGGCCGAGCAATTCGGCGAGGCCGATCGAAAGCTTGCCAACGAATTCAAGTTTGTCGAAAAGCAGTCGAATGCGAAGAATGCTGCGGTGCAGAACACGGAGAGCTCCAAGCGATAGCGTATGGTTGTCAGTGTTCAGATGGTTCGTCCTTCGTAATTCGTAATTTGTCCTCACCGACCCCCGACCCCCACGCGCCGATCCCTGCTCTGCGCATTCGTTGTCGCGAGAATGGCCCGCTCGTCATCGAAGGCCCGGTGACGATCGTCGATCATCTTGGCAACGCTTTCACGCCCCCGTCCGGCAAACCCACCGTGGCCCTTTGCCGCTGCGGACAGTCGAAAAACAAGCCTTTCTGCGACGGTGCGCACAAAGACTGCGGCTTTCTGGCGAGCGAACGGGCTAGTACGTCGTAACCGCAGTTCGTTCTCAAAACGAGTCGCGCACCATCTGTTTTAGTTTCGTGATTTCGCCCTTTCGTTTTTTCGCGATCCAATACAAGGATCATCTACAAGGCTCATCGATCGCGAAATGCCGAAAGTGCGAAAACGCGAATGACCACTGCTCGCAGCATCCGCCGACAAGTTATCCCCACGCGGCCGAGAAAGTCCTTGCCGGTCTCACGGCTGTGCTAACCACCGAACTCTCGCTCGTTTTAACGAGTTCATCGTGCACGGTTTGCCGCCGCCTGTCGCCGGGACGATCAAATCCCGAGCAAGCGTTACGAGTTTGCTAAGATCGATCCGGGACTACTTCGCTAACCCGTTGGTAACGACTTTCAAATGTACGACCTGAACGCCGCTCCCTTAACGCCATCCGCAACCGTAACGCCCGACGAGACCTCGGCCGAGTTTTTGGGCCAATGGATCCGACTGATCAGCACCACCAACTGGGAGAAGGGTCGCATCATTCACGCTTGGCGCGAAGCCTTGCTGGCGGCAGGCGCTCCGGCGGCCGACTTTTCCGACGATGCCTGGAGCCGACGAGTCGGCAACGTGACCGGTCAACATGTCGGTCGGCTGCGACGCGTT
>JAYTAU010000016.1:0-5812 GCA_043737375.1 Planctomycetia bacterium | reverse complement strand
GAAGCGGCAACGAAGGGATCGCTACACACATTCCCGATTGATGCCGGCTTCGGAGAAAATCGCATGTTTTTAGGGGGCATCGGCTACGGCCCATCGAGCTAACCCGCGGGCCGGCAAAAAAATTAGACGAACCAATTTCGGACGGCAACGTAAAAAAGTCGGCTTACACTACTGGACACGAGTACACCAATTGATATAATCGGTGTACTGTTCAAATGTTCATTTTTGTTTGCTATTAAATTAAGGGCTTCGCGAATGGTTGCTCAATCCGCTGACTTCGCAGATTTTGGGAATTGCGAGCCGTCGAAACCGGTTCGCATCGCTACTGTCCTAGCCGGGGTACTGGCCCGGCATGGGTTGAAGCTACCGAACTCCACCCGGCCGGCGACATCGACCGCCGACCAGCCGTCGTGGGCACCAATATTTGCGACGGAGACCAATCCCTGGAACGAAGTTGCCGATGTCACCTTGTCCGAGGCATTGGTGGTTATTTGATAGAGCGTTGCTTTACGGCCACTTGGGATCGCGTTTCTCCAAGAATGCCGTTAGCCCCTCGGTTGCGGCTTCGGTCGTGCGAGCCGTTGCGCTCACCGCCGCGCCGGCAGCTAGCAGCGAGGTCAGATTTTCGCCGATCGTTTCGTTGAGCATCCGTTTGGTCAGTAGCAGTGCCTCGGGCGCGCAGGCCGCGCATTCGCCGGCGATTTGTCGGCCGCGTGCCCACAGTTTGTCGAAATGAATGATCTCGTGGACCAAGCCGATACGGTGGGCTTCATCGGTATCGATGGTTTTGGCAGTCAATAGCAGGTAGGCTGCCCGACCAGCTCCGATGCGAAATGCCAATAGCGGTGAAACCATGCCGGCGACGAGTCCGCGCCGCGGTTCGGGCAGTCCGAAAGTCGCCTCGGACGCGGAGAGCACGATGTCGCAGGCCAGAATCAGGCCCATTCCGCCGGCCATTGCCGGACCTTGCACGGCGGCGATCAGCGGTTTGGGGAAACGCAACATCGTTTCGAGCAGGTCGCGATAGACGAGCGCGTCGTCGCGCCAACGATCCATCGCATCGGTTTCTTTGCCCGCCGCTTGCATCTCGGCCAAGTCCATGCCCGCGCAGAATGCCGGACCGTTCGCCGAAAGAATGACGGCCCTCACACGCTTTTCGCCGTGCAGGTCATGAATCGCTTGATCGATCTCGGCAATCAATTCGCGCGAGAGGGCATTTCGCTTCTCGGGCCGATTGAGAACGATCGTGCCGGTGTGTTCGTGAACATGAACTTTGACGAGCGACATGGTGGAAGTGCGGAGTGCGGAGTTGGAAATGCGGAGTGAGTTACAAATGCAAATTCGCGTTGAGTGCAACGGCTGCTTAGCGGCGCGGCCGACGGCCCGCTCAATCTACGCAGCCCTAACGGTACTCATCCTAACCCGACGCGTCAGCGAGGAAATGCCGCAAATTGTTGAATATCCTCGCTGGCGCTTCGGGTTAGGATACGCGCCCTGAATCGGATCTGCGAAATCGGCAAACCGTCAGTCCGGCAGTTCGAGATCCATGATCGCCGTGCCCAGTAGTTTGCCCTGCGTGTCGATGCGTAGCGAGCGACTGGCTCCACCGGCCAAAGCATTGTACAGCACGAAGTTCAATGCTCCGATCTTCGGCAGCTCATAGCGATCGACGCGCGTGACGTCTAATTCGCTAAAGAACGCGGCGACGCGATCGGTCGTCAGATCGCGCTGCAGTTGCGCGTAATCGGCCATGTCGTAAGCCATCACGCCGATGTTGGCATGGTTGCCTTTATCGCCGGAACGAGCATGAGCGATGTCGCGGAGCAGCATAATTACAAATTACGAAGGACGAATTACGAAAGTGTGACGAAGCAGGATTATGCAAAGCCGCGACCAGTGGTCGCGATTTAATTAGTGGAGGCACTTCATCTGCTACTGACGACGAACTACTGACGACGAACTACGGGCCAACGACAAATGACTATTCTCGCAACCACTCCGCCGCGGAGCGCACCTCGACTGTCGGTTCGACCAGCGCTTTGGGCACCAGCGTCGGCCAATAGGCAAACACGGGTCGCACGGTGGGTCGCCCGGCGGCATAACCCGCCAGACCCGGCGGACCACTAGTAATCAGCGGCGCGAACTCACGGCTAAATCGTTCGATCGCTTCTCGTCGCGGATCATGCGCCGAGACCCGCAGAATTACTTCGCGCACATCGCGCGATCCGGAGGCATCGCGCCGCAAGTCGCCAACGCCCGGCACGCCGTCGCCTGCGCCCAAGCATTCCACATGGAATCGTGCCAGATCAAAGCCGGCGCGTGCCACGCGCTGTCGAATCATCTCGCCGCAAGCGCGGGCTTTTTCCACGCAATCGCGGCCGTACACCAGTAACTGCCCGCTAGCCATGTAACCGTCGCGATAAGCCAGCGAGACTTTGTAAGTCTCCGTCGCGGGCCGGCCGATGGCTCCGCGCACCTGCACGCGATCCGGCCCGATCTCGCTCAGTTCCACGTTGGTAAAATCGACGTCGACATCGGGCGTCAGATAATGCGCCGGGTCGCCGATCTCATACACAAGTTGCTCGGCAATCGTATGGCGATCGACCGCGCCGCCGGTACCGGCGGGCTTGGTGATCGCGCACGAGCCGTCGGCCGCAACTTCGGCGATCGGGTAGCCGACGTCGGCTAGGTGCAAGTCGTGCCAGTTGGCGAACAGCCCGCCCGTGGCTTGTGCTCCGCACTCGATGATGTGACCGGCGACCGAACCGCCGGCCAGCGTGTTCCAATCGTCCCAGCGCCAACCGAAGCGGTGTGCCGCGGGTCCAACTGTGAGCGAGGCATCGGCCACGCGGCCGGTAATGGTCAACAACGGATCTGCCGAGAGCGCAGTGACGATCGGTCGCGCACCCAGGTAAGCATTGGCACTGACGATCCGGTCCAGATATGCACTGGCAAAGCCAGTGGCCCCCAGTTGCTCACTGCTCACGCCCCTTTCAAGCTCACCCAGCGACTGGCCCGTCTCGAGATGCGTGAACTGACAGCCGGCATGCATCAGTTCTGACAATCGCGGCAACAAATCATCGCCGCTGACGACCGCGATCAATACTTCGCCGCGACCAGCTTGGATTAACACTTCGGCGGCCGCCCGCGCACAAGCCAGCGGGTTTACGCCGCCCGCGTTGGTGACGATCCGCAGTTGCGATTGCGATTGCAGCGCAGGCAGCAGGCTTTGCAACACCGTAATAAAATCGGTCGCGTAGCCGGTGCGAGGATCCTTTTCTTTGGAACGCGCGAGGATCGACATCGTCAGCTCGGCCAGGTATTCGAGCGTGAGATAATCGACTTCGGCGCGCTCGACGGCCATTTTTTCGACAGTCAAGCGCGGCGCGTCCAGGTTATCGCCCAAAAATCCGGCGGCGTTGGCAATGCGAAGCGGATTCACAAGAGAGTCGCGGTGAATGCTCGGTTAAAGTGATTGAGAAACACACGTAACTAGCGTGCGGCCGGGTTGATCCCAGTCACGCATTGCGAACGTTGGGCGGTATTTTAGCATTTAAGCAGCATGAACATAACATCGCTTGCAGATGGGGTCGCTGATTCTGCCAATAATTGGCGCCTTGCCGGTGCCCGACGGGCCGATGGTGTTAGGGCTAACTATACCGCCGGCAAATCGACCTGCTGTTTGCCATACCGTTCGACAAACTCGCAACCGATGCGAAACCGAGTAGCGATTTGATAGGTCTCGCGGCCCAGGTCGGTCGAATCGGAATCGACGACCCGCTGTTCGACGATCTCGGCGCGCACGTAAAACGCATCCTCGGTGGTGCCTAGGGCGATGATGCAATGACTACACGCCAGCGGCTCGTCCGTAAAAAAAGCGATGCCCGTGGTCGAGATGTCGACGCATTGCACCTGATAAAACATCGAGCGATCGGGCAACTGATCGTCGATACAAGGGGCAATCCATTGAAATACGCGGTGCGTCCGCCGGGGGGCAGCGCGTCGCTCGACCCCGCTGGGCGAGTTGGCCGGCGCGATCGACCCGACCGGCGCAACGGCGACCGCCGCGGCACCGGAAACGCCGGCGTCGGTGGGGCAATCGTCCAGGTTTTGCCAAGGTCGAGCGGTCATGGTCAAAAGATAATAGCCCCGGAATTCACGGAGAAAACAGCGAGTAACGGTGGCCGTTGAGTACAATGGTCCATTCAACCCTACGTCGCCGCCGTTGCTAAGCAAGTTACCTAGGATATGGCGAGCGTCGAATTATCGATTCATTCCGGAAATAACCCCCCTGACAACGAATTCGAGCCTTGATCTAACCGTTATTGTAGCCCTCATTCCGATTTCCCCATTCCCACCTCCGGTTTCGTTCTCCCCCCTCGACCCCCTCGACAATTGCGGCTATATTATGGGGCTTCGCAGACTTTAATGAGTCGGTTTGGCCCTGTTTTGCGCTTCGTGGCAACTCGAACAGCGGCCCAGTAGCACTGTTTAGAAACCCAGGTGACACGTGATGTACGCGATTTTCAAAGACGGCGGACGCCAATACCGAGTGACCGAAGGCCAGGAAATCGAGGTCGACTACCGCGATGCGGCGGCCGGCAGCGAACTGAAATTCGACCAGATTCTCTGCTGCGGCGGCGGCGAAGGGGGCACCAAACTCGGTGCGCCCTGGCTCTCGGGCGCCAGCATTACCGCGCAGGTCGTCGGCACCAGCCAAGGCCCGAAGCTGGTCGTGCAAAAGTTCCGTCGTCGCAAAAACTCTCGCCGCAAGACGGGCCATCGCCAACTGCTGCTGAAGGTCAAAATCGGTAAGATCGCGCTGTAGTAGGGCGGAATTTATTCCGTTCTCTGCTTTTCATCCGACGCTCTACGACCATTCGCGAGCGGTCGGGTAAATCCCCGGTCGAGAGTGTAGTGTGTGAGCGTCACGGAAGTAGGCAGGAAATGAATACCATGTGGTAAGGTCATGTGGCGATGGGACTCGCAGGGGCATTCATGCCCCTTGGCTTGTTTAGCCCCGCCATTCATGGCGGGGTGCGAGGCAAGGAAATTCCGTTTCGCAGGCTCGTTTACGGGCCTTTCCCGAAAGCCAACGCGTTTACGTAACGCTCTCGTCCTGGGGCTGAAGCCTGACGGCAAAGACCCGTGAACGGGCCTAAAATCCGGAGTTCCCGGATCCCGCCTACCCGGCATAAATGCCGGGCCTAAACCTGAGCAAGGGGCATGAATGCCCCTCAACTCCGCGCTGAGCGCGCTCTGGCAGGTCAAAGGGCCGACAAATTCCACCTACAAAGGTGACGCCCTCACGAGTGTGGTCGTCTCGCTCCGCGAGTCGAAACCTCGTGATCGAGCGGAATTATCGAAAAGCCCACGCCGCTTATTCTTCGAACAATTCGAACCGCGCACGATGTTAGCCGGCGATGCCGACGTTAGCCGCAGCAGCACCGCGTTCAACCATCGTAAGTTCGATGCGTTTGGATCGTTGCTTAGCGAAGTCGATCCGGCTACTAATGCCACAGCGTCGCTGACCACGTCGTTCGCCTTCACCGGCCGCGAACTGGACCCCGAAACTGGCCTGTACTACTATCGCGCGCGATACTACGACCCGGTCACCGGGCGGTTTCTCTCGGAAGACCCGATCGCCGACGATGAACAAAACAGCTACCGCTACGTCGGCAACGGCCCGACGAATGCGACAGATCCAAGCGGATTGGAAAAATTTTCCGATCCACGAAATCAGCAGTTATATGACAAATTCTTTAAACCATTCAAAAGCACAGCGGTCGACGCTCGTGTCCGTCGAGACGAG
>JAYTAU010000015.1:0-2303 GCA_043737375.1 Planctomycetia bacterium | reverse complement strand
GATTTCCGAAATCCGATTTTGTGCGGTTGTACAACCTGGACTTGTGTGCGACTCGTGAGCCAAGTGTTACCAACACGTTATCCACCGCCGTGCTAGCGTCGAATTTGATAAATCCACCGACAAAATCGCCTGTTTTCACTCGATTCACACTCTCGCCTAATCCGCAAAACATAACGTTAACCGATACTTCTCATAGGTCCCCCAGACACGGATGTCAACTGGTCCAAGGGAACACATGATGATCCAACGATTCGACGCCGTCGTGGTCAGTGATTTGCATTTAGGCGCTCGTAATGCTCGTACGGAAGACTTTCTTCGTTTTCTGGACAAACTGCAAACCAAACGTCTGATCGTCAACGGCGATCTGTTCGATGACGAGCGGTTGCGAAGTTTGCGGCCTTGCGACATTCGCTTGATCGAAGCCCTGCGTCAATACGCACGCGTCTCCGAGGTCGAATGGCTGCGCGGCAATCATGATCCGCCGGAAGATTGGTTCAATGGGCTGCTCGGTCTACAGCCGCTCGAAGAAACCATACTCGATGTCTACGGTGCCAAGTACTTGGTCTATCATGGGCATGGCTTCGACCGCTCGATGAACTTGCCGAACGTCGTCATTGCCACGGCCGATGCGATTTACGCCGGCTGCCAATGGATCGATCCGTCGCATCGGCTGGCGCGCGTGCTCAAACGCAAGAGTAAAATGTTCTGCCGCTCGGTCGAACAGCTTCGCCGGCGAGCGATTCAAATGGCACACGATCGCGATCTGGCCGGCGTGATTCTCGGTCACACGCATGTCGCGGCCGATGCCTGGTTCGAGGGCAAACATTATTTGAATAGCGGCTGCTGGACCGAAAAACCGTGTGGTTTCATCGGCGTGCGTCACGGCCGCGCAATGCACTACACCTGGAACGACGGCATCGTGCAACCGTTGGAAGTGCAGCACGACGAAACACAGCAATCGTTGCCGGATTCGCAACACGATCGTGCGATCGATTGGGAGTACGACGGCGACTTGGCTGTGACTTGAGGCCGGTAGATCGGCCGCGTATGGATACGAATGAACGCAAATCGATGCAATAAAAAAAATAAGAATAGCCGCAGAGGCCGCCGAATTCGCCGAGGAGTCTGAGGGTTAGCTTGGCTATAAAGTGGTACATATTGTTCGAAGTTTTGGAAGCAGTACTAGTACATACCATTACCCGGCGTACTTGTTCGAATGTTGACTTAAAGGCCGGTCAGAAAACTTTCGCAACTCGAAGCGGGTAATAAATTATAAGACTATTACTTACTCCGTGATCTTTGTGCCCGCTGTGGCAAAATCAACCATCACCAAATCTCACCCCAGGGAAGGGTTCGTCGCGCGATCGTAATTTCGTGCGAGTAGCCTAATCGTCGGCATGAAACTGCTGCAACCGGTTGTCGAGCGCGTCAAAGCTCATTCGTTCAATCTCGTTCATCGCAACAATCTGGTCTACAACGCCTGTTGGGAAGACCCGCGGCTCGATCGCGTGGCGTTGAATCTGCAATCGCACGACTCCGTCGTTGTGATCACTTCGGCCGGTTGCAACGCGCTGGATTATGTGCTGGAATCGCCGGCCCGCGTGTATGCGGTCGATATGAACGCGCGTCAGAACGCGCTGTTGGAACTCAAGCTGGCCGGCTTGAAGACACTCGATCACGACACATTCTTCGCCATGTTCGGTCGCGGCCGATTGCGGGATGTGCGCGCCGCTTATTACGATGCGATGCGCAATCAACTTTCGCCGGCGGCCCGTACGTTCTGGGATCGCAGAATCGATTTTTTCAGCGGCAATGCCTGGCATCGGTCGTTTTACTTCTGCGGCACTTCGGGAATGTTCGCGCGGATCATCAATTTTTATATCGACCGGGTCGCGAAGTTGCGCGAGTGGATTACGTCCATCTTGGCGGCTCCGTCGGTCGGTCATCAACGCGAAATTTATGAGCGACGACTTGGCCCGGCATTTTGGAATCGCTTTTTGCGTTGGGCCATGGGACGCGATGCCACGCTCTCGCTGTTGGGCGTACCGCAGCCGCAACGGCAACAGGTCGAAGGCTGTTTTCCCGGCGGCATCGCGCAGTTTATCGAAGACAACATCGAGACGGTGTTTACGCGACTGCCGCTGTCCGACAATTATTTCTGGCGCGTCTATCTGACCGGCGAGTACACGCCGGACTGTTGCCCCGAGTACTTGCGCAAAGCAAACTTCGCCTGGCTCAAAGACAACGCGCAGCAGCTCGTGATTCCCTACACGGGCTCGATGACCGAATTTTTGCGCCGGCAC
>JAYTAU010000014.1:0-14151 GCA_043737375.1 Planctomycetia bacterium | reverse complement strand
TCGTTTTGCCGTTGCCAGGCATCCGCGTCGTTTTTCTCAATCGGGCCTTGTTCCGCGCGAAATGCTCGCTCCTGTTTGTCGTATTGGTCTTGTTTGTCCAACAGGGCATTGACATCGCCGGTGATCGGAAACGGAATCGCCAGCGATTGCCCGACTACGCCGACAATTCCGCCCAGTTGCCCCGTGCTGCAGGCGAACATGATCACCCAATACCAGACCAGCCAACTCACGCGAAACCGCGGGCCGGGCACTTCATCGAGCCCTTGCATCGTGGTGCGGCCGGTGGTGATCGAATAGCGTCCGAACTCAATCTGCGCGAAGACTTTGATGATGCAACCGATGATGATCAGCCAGAGCAGCGAGATGCCGGCCTCGGCCCCCGTCTTGGTCGTGGCGATCAATTCACCCGAGCCGACGATCGAGCCCGCGATGATCAATCCAGGGCCTAACCGCTTGAGAATGCCAATCATCGACGTAGGAGGAACCTCGATCATGCTGACAGTCGGCGTGGCGCGCGCAGCAGGATCGAGCGATGGATCGGCCATGAGTTCCCCAGCTAGAAATCAATGAATCGCAACACGAATGCGTTGCTTTACGTACAACCGTAAATCAGCAGGGCTTGCTTGGAAAGAGCGCAGCGACGGAATTGCAAGAAAACATGGCGTACAGCCTCGAACCGCGTGGAGAATGCTCCTCGTTCCCACGCTCCGCGTGGGAACGGCTGCTTCGGCCGCTCTGCGGCCCTCTGAATTTATGACTTCGACAAGAAGCGAATCAGAGCGTCACGTTTTGGACGCGGAGCGTCCGTCGGGCGCGTTCCCACGGAGACCGTGGGAACAAGAGCCTAAAACTATGAACTATGTCGCAGCCAGTAGCGCCTGCAAATGCAGCTCAACGCAGCCTGCTAACACCCCGGGGTTATAGCCCCCTTCGAGTACGCTGACCACGCGACCGTCGCAATGCGTGCGGGCGACATCGAGTACGATCTTCGTCAGTTCGGTAAAGTCTTCGGTCTCCAGTTCTAGCGAGCCGACGGGATCGTCGCGATGGCTGTCGAAACCCGCGCTGATAAGAATCAATTGCGGTCGCATGCGGTCGGCCAGTTCTTCGAGCGATGAACGAAAGGCCTCGATATATTGTTGTCGAGGCGTACCAAATGCCACGGGGACGTTGACGGTTAGCCCAAGGCCGGGGCCCGAGCCGGTTTCATCGGTCGCACCGGTACCGGGATAAAACGGCCGGCGATGGATTGAAAAGAAAGCAACTTTGTCGTCCTCGTAAAAGGTGTCTTGCGTACCGTTGCCATGATGTACGTCCCAATCGACGATCAGCACTCGATCGAGGCCCAACGTTTCGGTGGCCAGTCGCGCCCCGATCGCCACGTTGTTGAACAAACAAAAGCCCATCGCCGAATTCACCAGCGCATGATGCCCCGGCGGACGGATTAGACAGAGCGCGGTTTTATCGTGCCCCGCGATCACTTGCTCGACGGCGTTACAGACGGCGCCGGCAGCCAAGCGCGCCACATCGACCGACTGCGGACCAACGACCGTGTCCTCTTCAACCCGGCCGCCCCCTTGGCGTTGAAACTCATCGAGCGCGGCCACGTAGTCAGGGCCATGCACGTACGACAGTTGATCGATGGTTGCCGGCTGCCAATCGGGGCGGGTGCAACGCCCGTCGAGCCCGATCCGTTCGAGATGTCGCACGACTTGGATCAGTCGTTGCGGCCGCTCGGGATGCGACGGGCCGGTCTGATGGTCAAGAAAACGGGGATCGTAGTAGAGCAGAGACACGGGAAGTGCGGAGTCTGAAGTTTTGATTGGCGAATTGAACGCGACGAAAGACGTTCAATGACGGACCCTGTCCCACGCAACCAAATTATAACATTCTGCGGCTACTCGACCGGTTTCAGATGAACGAACCACGTATTGCCGTTGTTCTTGTTGTGAATCCAACATTTACCGGTTTGCGAATCCACCAGCAATAAGTCCGAGCCGTTGGTTTGCAACACGCTGGGGATCGATTGCACGCTGTAACGACCCGGCCCAGGCCCGGGCGAAACATTGTTCGCAGGGCGGGTAAAAATAATGGCCAAAATCACTGCTATCACGGCAACGATCTCGAGTAGGGTCCGAATGCTAATTTGAGGTCGAATCATGAAATCTTCCTCGGAGGCTTCCGAAAGCCATGAGTCGCATTTTTTGCACGGCACAACGATTTCCGAGCCCTAATTCTTGCATGTTTCAGCGATAGCACCGGTTTTTTGCGTGTTACCCGATCCTACCCGCTCGCCTTGACTTTATCCATACAATCTAAGTACCCTAGTAAGTGGCAGGTTTAGCGTCGCAACTTGGACGCCGGCAAGGTGTTATTGTCGCCGCTTGCATTGCACCGTGTGTAAAAATTCGATACGAGCCGTTCGGCTTTTACCGACACGATGGGGCTTCGCGATAACTTTCGAGACATCTAAATTCTATCGAGGCCCTGGTCATGTTGATGACTTCTGATTATTGCCCGATGCCAAGGTTTGTATCCGCCGACTCGTCTCGAACGATCTCAATTATTCGGACCTTCGTAGGCGTGCTAACGTTGGCCTGCGTTTCGTTGGTTTCGACCGGGCTAATGGCGCAGCCGCCGGTGTTCAAGCAAATGCAGCCGGACCTCAAGCACACCACTTGGCCAAAGATGAAGATTTCGGACGATCGCAAAATCATCGACAAGATGCTGAATGGCAGCGTGCCGCTGGCGCAAGCCGAGTTTGATTTGTTCTTCACCAAAGTCGTTTTTCCGCAATTCACACTAACCGACAATATCACGTTTAAGAATACGGCCAAGCCACCCCAAATAATCTGCCTGCTGCCTTATATGCGGCGCGACTTCAAGGATTTTTATAAGACGGCGGACGAGACGGCACGTAAACGATTGAACACGCTGGCCTTGACCGAGATGATGAAGATCGCCAAAGACAACTACCATCCGGTGGCGCGATACAACGCCATGTTGTTGGTTTCCGATTTGAACGAAAGCGACTCGCCGGAAGTTCCTTACCGCGAAGCGCTGAAAGAGATGTATCGAGTTGTCGGCGACAGCAACCTTCCCGAAGCGGTTCGCATCGCCGCTTTGATCGGAATTACGCGCCATGCCAAGGCCGGCGTCGAAGCCCCCGTGGCCGCAACTTTGGCCGCCTTCCTAAGCAAACTGGCGGGAACAAAATCACCACCACCTGGGACATCGATCGAGGGACACGATTGGATCCGTCGCCGGGCGATCGACGCGATTGTCGAATTGCACACGAAACAACCGCCGAAAGACGGCCAATATTTGGAGTTACTGAGTGCCATTCTGCAAGAAAATGGTTCATCGGTCGAGTTGCGCGCCTCGGCCATCGAGGCCATGCTGAAGGTCAAGGCACCCGTGCCGGACAATTGGAAAACCGAGAACGTCGCAAACGCCATTGCCATGGTCGCTGTCGACGCCGTCAAACGCGAATTATCGATCAGCGATCAACGCGGGCGCCCCGTCTCGACCGATCCCGGCATCAAATACTACACCACTTGCACGCAACGCGGACTCGCCGCGCTAAACGCAATTGTTGCAACACCCAAGGCCGCTCAGTTCGAACCCGCGATCGGTGCCTTGCTGAGATTGGTAGGTAGCGAGTCGGTTGAAAATGTAGCTGCCATCACGGTGACCGGTGTGCCCGTGATTGTCGTACCCCTGTACGATCGGTTGGCCGAAGCCGGTGCTCAAATCGAGTCGCTGGCGACGGGCAAGCCCGTGTCGTCGATCCTGCCGAAAGTCGCCCCGGTCAACGGCACGGCTGCCGTCGGAGCGGCGATTGGCGGAGGCGAGGGGTCGATTCGACGACCACGTGGAAGCGGAGCCGAAATGGACCGCCGTTAAATGCCTCGTGATAGGCAATCGTACCTCGCGGGGAAACGCACAGATCAAATTCTGGATTTTCAATTGATTCAGCAACGGACGCGAGACTTTATCGGAATCAAGAAGCCCTAACTTAACTGGCCCGCCAAACACTGGCAAATCCAGTGGCACACAGGCGGGCGAAGTTAAGTTAGTCCTTCCAAGGCAAATGGATTTGCCGCTTGTGAAACGACCATCTGTCAACCGTCGACGAGTTCCGACCCCACTGCGGCATCATGCGCCGATGGCGATGCGTCGAATCACGCAACCAGAATTTCGGTTGCTTACGCGCAAGCTCATCGCCGTCGTGGGAGCGTTGGCGCTCGCATTGAGTGTCGGCTGCGGCCGCTGGCATCTCGCCAACCCTCTCGCCTCACGACCGTCCGAACCCACTCCAACGAACAGCGTCACGGAAACGAAGGTTTCCGACGCCAAGCCCGCGGCGATAAAATTTGGCGATAAAAGCGGCTTGAACTCGAAGTTGTCACCTCACGCGGACTCGAAATCGCCTGTCGGCAATGCGACCGAGCTACCTAGCGACCCGATCAAATTGCTGAAAGAGCCGAGTTGGGTGCTAGTAGTTTTCGCCGGCGACGAAGTTGTCGATCCCCAGGCGCGCCGGTGGCGACACCCGGGCGTCGAACAGTTGATGAATCATCAGGACTCGGCGAAGCAATTACAATCGGCCATGAATTCTCCCGATGAGGTCGTGGCCGGCAACGCGGCGATGGCGGTAACTTATTTAGCGAATCCGCCGGTTGCGGTTGCCGCGCAACTCGTCGGTATCGTGAACGCTCAGCAATTGCGACTCCCGATGCGTCGCGCCGCGGTCGAATCGCTCGGCTACGCAGGCCGCCTAGCCGACATCGAATCTCTACTGAAAAAATACGGCCAATCCGCCGGTCCGACTCGCCACCAATATCAGCCCGAGCTACACGCCGATCTGTTGCGCGCGTACGCGCTACGCGGCGGCAAGAACGGTACCATGTTGGTTCCCGGTTTGAATAGTTCGGCGATCGTGGTTCGGTTGGCGGCAATCGATGCCTGCGGCAAGCTGCCGATTGAATCGCTGCCCAAAGAGTTGTTCGCGCTAGCGATCGACAATCAGTCGCAGGTCCGCTCCGCGGTAATTCGCACGCTGGTCGCGCTCGACCATCCGCAAGCGCAGCAAGCCGTCGAGAGCGGGCTGAGCGACTTCGAGCTTACGGTTCGGGTCGTTGCGATTGAATCGCTGGGCCGAATCGGCGGCCAGGCCAATCGCGCGCGACTGGTCAAATTGACCGACGACGAATCCGAACTGGTGCGTGTCACGACCGCCAATGCCGCCGGGCGGTTGCGGGACGAAGCGATTCTAGAAAAATCCGCCGCCGATAAATCTTGGCGAGTTCGCCTAGCCGCGACCGCGGCGATGGAGTCGATGGTTAGCCTCGGTAGCGCGCAGCGCATGCAAAAGCTGTTGGTCGATGCCAGCGTGCAAGTTCAGCGTCGCGTGATTCGTACAGTCGCCGCGTGGCCGCTCTCCGCTGCCGGGCCCGTGCTGTTGCTCGCCTTGGAAAGCCGCAGTCAATCGACGCGACGCGACGCGGCCGAACAGTTCCGCGCGCGTTGGCCGGCCTCGGTCGAATTGCTGGCCAATCCCAATGCAACACCTAGTCTGGGCGATCTGGCGGAACTGCGACGCCGCTGGACTGAATTTGAGGCGACCGAATTCGATGCGAACGCGGCTGCCGACAAGGCTCCTGCCGATACTATTCGCACCGTTTCTCACGACACGGTTAATAATGGGCAAGCCTTGGATAAACCGCAATTTGACGAGGATCAGATCAAGGAAATCAATTCGACGATTGAACGGCTGCGCGCAGCGAACTTGCCTGAACGACGCGCGGCCATGCAAGACATCATCGACAAATCCGATCAACGGCTCTTGCATGATGCGGCGTTAATTAGAATTGCGGAGCTGATCGCGACTGAAAATGATCCCGAAATTTGGACCGACTGTTTGACGCTGATTGCCCGCGAGCCGCGCGAGCCGGCGCAGCAGATTGCCGCGACCGGGGCGAGCCATCCATCGGCCGACATTCGTCGCCGCGCGTGTTTGTATTTTGGCGACCATGCGGGAGAACTCGCAGCCGAAGTTCTCCTGAATTCGCTGAGCGACCGTCACTCCGCGGTTCAGCGGGCGGCCGTGATCGCGCTGGGTAAGCAAACCTCGGTGCCGGATGTCGTCGCGTTGGAATCGCTGTTGACCGCCGGCGACCGCACGTTGCGAGTGAGTGTCGCCGAAAGCTTGAGTTGTTTAGGCTCGCGGCAGGGCCCACCGGCGCTAGTACGACTGACCTATGATCAAGAGACTAAAATCCGCCGCCTGGCGGCCGCGGCGATGGGCCAAGCCGCCGTGCAGATGCGAAAGCGCGACATCGAAGTCCCGCGCGATTGGCCCGCCGAACTACAGCGATTGATGAACGACCGGCCCGAGGTTCGTCACGCCGCCGAGGAAAGTCTGCGGGCGATGGGAGCAGCAAACCAAGCTCGAAGTGCCAGCGAGTGACTGATCATCCTGCCGTCCGTTTGGCATGTTTTTATAAGTTTTTTTGACCGAACAGCACAGCTAATTCATCGAGGTTCCAATGTTCCAGGCAAGATTCAGCGTGCTCACGATCGCGGTGCTGGGACTCTTCGCCGCGACAGCTCATTGCGCAGAAAATATGAACGTTGCGACGGCCCCGCCGCAACTGCAACAAGCGGTCGCAAGGCTGGCAAATATGCTCGAGAGGTGGAAAGTATACAACGTCGACACTGAACCGAGCGTTGCGATCGACGGCCGGCGGGGTTACCGAGTCGTGCTGCGGATGACCTGGAAGGAACCGCCGGTCGGTTATCAACACACACAACAAGAGGTCATGCCGGGGCACCGTTCCGATGTTTCGAATTATATCACCAAACACACGGATTGCCATTTTGTGCTGGTGCCGTTAAGCAAAGCGAAGCTTGCGACCGATGCCAAGCGAGAAATTCTTTGGCATGTGCCTGACGACAAACAGTTTCGACTGCCAGTTGCCATGGGCGACGGCCTTGGCTTCGAGTGGTTCACTTTTGCGACCATATCCGACCAGCATTTTCTGAGAGAACGGTTGATGCTCACCGGAGGAGATGACCGCTTGCAACTGCTGCTGCGCGGGCTCGCGGTCGACGACGAGGGTACAATCCGTAATTCAATCGAGTCGTTGTTCGTACAGTTCGGCGAGCCCGGATTTGCCGCGCTCGACGAGATCATTCGGAAGCATGATGACGAATCCCAGGCTCATCGCAGCGTCAATGCCATTCGTGCCATGAGATATTTCCGCGATGCGAAGGCGACCGCGCGGTTAGTCGAACTCTATCATTCGCGCCACAAACTACCCCAGCGGGCCGCGGCCTACGCATTGATTTGCAGGCCGCTCCGTCCGGAAGCAAAATCGGCTTACCTCCATATGCTCAGCGGCCAACAGTATCTACCTGAAGCGATTCTGACGTGTGGCGAGTTAGGCTTGAAAGAGGCTCTGCCCGAACTGCAACGGCTGATTGAAAAACCGCCTTCGCTAGGCATCTACCGCGATGCGTACACGACCTACCGCAAACTGGTCGGCATTCCGATCGATGCTAAGTTGCAAGACGCCGATAATACACTTCATCGGCAAAGCGCGATCGACCCCAAAATGCAGCCGACGGACGACGAATTGGCCGCCGCACGGCACGCGATTCGTGCCACCCAAGATGTTGAAGGGGCCGCCCTCGTTGGACTTGGCTTAGCAACCGCTAACTTCAAAGGGAATAACGAGCCGTCGAAGAAAATCGGCGTCGAAATCCTGCGCATGGTTCCAAGACAAGCGGTCGAAACCGCGTTGGGCAAGCTTCTAAACGGCGTTGCGGACGGCTACGAGCGAAATCAGCTAATTAAACTGCAGGAGCAAGTTTTATAACGTTGCGACCGACCTTGCTACCCGGTTCATCACGCGAATTGCTCGAAGCGTTGTGTGTCGCTCAAACGCGTGGGCCGTTGGCAGCACCGCTAAGCATCACACAGCGGCCGGCCAACTTTTTTACTCCGCACTTCCCACTCCGAACTCCGCATTTCTTCGTCAGTCTTTGATCAAGTCGCGAACGGTCCCGCCCGAGGGGATCATCGGAAGTACATGCTCCTGATACGGCGTTTCGACATCCAAGAGAAATGGGCCGTCATAGGCGATCATTTCTTTCAACGCATCGACCAGTTCCGACTTCTTGTTCACATACCGAGCGCCGCAGCCGAAGCCCTTGGCGATCTCGACAAAGTTCGGATAGCGCTCGGCCGGCTTGCTACGATTTCCCTTGCCGGTCGCCTCGGGGTTGTCGATCGGACCCAAGTACGTATGAGCGCGATTCCCCTTGAAGAATCGGTCTTCCCACTGCACGACCATGCCCAGGTGCTGATTGTTGAGCAGCAACACTTTGACCGGCAGCTTTTCGCAATAACATGTCGCCAGTTCTTGAATGTTCATCAGAAAGCTGCCGTCGCCATCGATATCGACCACCAGCTTGTCTGGGAACGCGGCTTTCGCGCCCATCGCTGCCGGCAGACCAAAGCCCATCGTTCCCAAGCCTGAGCTGGAGAGCCAGGTCCGCGGGTGCATGAACTTGTAATACTGCGCGGCCCACATTTGATGTTGACCGACGCCGACGGTGACGATCGTGTCTTCGCCACGCGTCAACCGCGAGAGTTCGGCGATGGCGTGTTGCGGCAAGATACCTTCGTAGCTGGTGTCGTACTTGAACGGGTCGCTCTTCTTCCATTCTTGGACCTGCTTTTGCCAAGGCTCGAGCCCTTCGGGTTTTTCGACCACCTTGTTCAGTTCTTTCAGCGCAAACTTCACATCGCTGATAATGGGAATATGCGCCTGCTTGTTTTTGTTCAACTCGGACGGATCGACGTCGATATGGACGATGAACGCATGTTTGGCGAACTGAGTTTTGTCGCCGGTCACGCGGTCGTCGAACCGCACTCCCAGTGCCAACAGCAAATCGCATTGGTCGACCGCGTAGTTCGAGTACACGCTGCCGTGCATCCCTAGCATGTCGAGAAACAGCGGCTCGTCGCCGCGTACGGCGCCCAGGCCCATCACGGTGGTTGTGACCGGAATACCTGTTTTGCGAATCAGCTCGCGCAGCTCTTCGCTGGCGTCGGATGAGATAATTCCACCGCCGGCGTAAATCATCGGTCGCTTCGATTGCTTGATGGCTGCCGCGACCTGAGCGATTTGTTCGGGTCGAGCGAGGCGCTGCTCGACTTGATAGCCGGGCAGATTCATCGGCACATCGAAGTCGGGCGAAATGGTCGCCATTTGCACGTTTTTGGGAATATCCACCAACACCGGCCCAGGCCGCCCGGTCGTGGCGATATGAAACGCCTCGCGCATCACGCGGGCCACGTCGTTCACATTGGTGACCAAGTAATGATGTTTGGTGATGCCGCGACAAACCTCGACAATGGGCGTTTCTTGAAACGCATCGGAACCGATGACCGGCGTGCCGACTTGTCCGGTCAGGGCGATCAGCGGAATGCTGTCCATTTTCGCGTCACCGATCGCGGTCACTAGATTCAGCGCGCCGGGGCCGCTGGTGGCCATGCAAACGCCCGGCTTGCCGGTGGTGCGGGCCATGCCGTGGGCTGCGAACGAGCCGCCTTGTTCGTGGCGGGGCAAAATGGTGCGAATTTTGTCTTTGAAGCGGGTCAGCGATTGATGCAGCGGCATGCTGGCACCGCCCGGATAGGCGAAAATGATCTCGACGCCGTGATTGACCAGCGACTGGATCACCACATCGGCACCGGTCATCATTTGGTTCGCGGCACGGGGTTTTTCGACAATCGCCACAGATCACCTCGCTAGAATGAATATTTCAGCAAATTAGTCACAAACTCATCCACCGGCGACAACCTTCGCCGAGCAGCAAGCCATTCCGACCGAACCATTTAAGATACGCAGTTTTGGCTCGCGATTCAACCGGAAGGAACGCATTTGATTCGAGTGGGGTGCATGCCGCTACTCATCCTAACCCGAAGCGTCAGCGAGGAAATGCCTGTAATTTAAGGTCAGTCCTCACTGACGCTTCGGGTTAGGACAAGAGTTCTAAGAGCTGTAAACTAATCTTAGGTTCACCGTTCGTCGTACGATTAGCGGCGATTTGGGTACGATTGCGGTAAGATGCTACCAACCGGTCGGTACTTAACAGACAGCTAACGCACGAGCGTGCTTATTCTTACTCTTTGGAGCGACCCATGAACAACGATTTACGTCACGACAGTCCGCGCGATTTTGGTCTGCTGCTGATTCGCGTGATGGTGGGGGTGGTGATGATGTTTCATGGTGCGCAAAAGTTGTTTGGGATGTTCGATGGCATGGGCATGGCAAAGTTTACGGGCTTCCTTGAGGCAATGCAGATACCCATGCCGCAGGTCAGTGCCTATATGGCCGCCGGCGCAGAGTTTTTTGGCGGTTTGCTATTAGTGATTGGTTTGTTAACGCGACTTTCGGCCGCCGCCGTGGCATTCACCATGTTTGTCGCGGCATTCAAGGCACACGGTCATGCTTTCTCGCTCGAACATAAAGGCATGGAGTACGCACTTACGCTAGGCGTCGTCGCTGTCGGGTTGATGCTAACCGGTGCCGGACAATTTTCCCTCGACGCGATGATGTTTCGGCGCAGGAACCACCTTACCGACACGAACGGCTGAGCGGCTCGAAACTCATACAAGCTCGACTCGCAAGCGAGTGTACTCATTTGCTACAGAAGTGCATTCACTGTCGATTTGAGCTTGTATGCCTTTTCGCGTCGTTCGTGTGTTTCGTGGTTAATTTCGCGGGGAGTGGTCGTCGAGACGCTCCGACCACTTCGGCCAAATAGCTGCCGTGGGCTGCTGCAATCGTGCTTCGATTAGCACCATGCGAGCGGATCGCAGATCGTTCGCGCTCAGCAGCGTTTCCAACCAGCGGTGGTAGACGTATACCATGTTGCTGCGCAGCGGAGCATGCTCGGGTGAAAGTTGCAAGCCGACCTGCAATTGCCGAATGGCGGGTTCGAACTGCCCGACCTCGCACAGTGCCAGCGAATGATTATTGATTGCCGTTCGTAAGTTGTCGCGCGCACCGGCATGCTGATCATCCAGTCGCAATGCCGCGAGATTTAATCGCACGGCGTCGTCGTATCGCTTGGCGTGCAGCGCGTCGACGCCGCGGTTGTAGTAGATCATCGCCACGATGGCAACTTCACCCACCTGACGCCCTGCGCCGCGATGATCGATGGAAGCATGAACCAGGCTCATGGCATGTTGACGCGCCTGGTGTCGAGTGGACGAAAACCAATCGACGCACGTGGCTTCGACCTCGATCCGCTCGCCGTCCTTTTCCAAAATGCTGTAGGTATGATGCGGCAATTCGATGGCACTCGTGCGAAAGCCGCACTCGCGAGCCAGGCAGTTGTACAACAGCGTGACGCTGACACAGTTGTAGCGGCCTGTCGCAATCGCGCGATCAATCTCGGTCGCGTGCAAATCGTATTCGCCCAGCAAGATTCTCGAATGCAAGAAGTGCAAGATTGATTCGGCCCGCGCAACACTCGATTGTTCTCGCGGAAGCGACTTGAGCAGCCATTCGCGCCAATCGGCGTATTTCTTTGCGGCCGAATGAAAATCAACCGGTTGTCGCACACCGCTGGCTACCAGACCGGCATCGAATAGCGAATGCTCGTTCCAATGCCCATCGACCGCGTCGGCAAACAACCGAGCTTCGTACGGCGAAACAGACTTTACTTCCGTGCCTAAATGAATTCCGGCGATACCAGCCGAGCGCGCGCTGGCGCTAGTCTGCAATAGCGCAAGACTTAGCGTTGCGACGATTGCAAGGGTTGTCAGTCGGAAGAACATGGGTCGGGCGGGAAGATCGAACTGGCGCGTCGGGGAATGACTCGGTGGAGAGGTTGGTTGAGTGATTTGTCGACTCAATTTTTTAACGCTGCGGGTTGCTCAGTATCTTTGAACCGCGCCAACCCAACGTCGTTCATCAAACATACGTTGCAAAATAGCCACGCGCCGTCAAATTCCGAACGATCGTCGAAGTCGCAGACGATCGGCAGAGATGAGCGTAGCGATCGTCCGGGTGGGAATGGCAAGCGACGGTCTTCTGGCCCCGTATTTAGCCACCGTATTTAGCCACCGGTGATTACACCGGGGGGAGAGCCGTTACACGCGATGCCAAGAGCCGACAACATCGTGATACGGTCGTCGGTCCGCCCCCTGCCGTGAAGTCACGGCAGGCTAAATACTGCTCGTCAGTCAATCGATAAATTCCGGCGTTGGCGGATACGTGCCTATCTCAATGTGATTGCCGTCGGGGTCTTGGAAGAATATTTGTTGAATACCGCGGTCTTTGATTTCGTTTTTGCGGAACCGCACGCCATGCTCGGTCAATAATTGTTCAACGCGCGGCAGGTCGTCGGTGTGTAACGCCAAATGAGTGTCGCGCGTTCGAATGTCGTCGCTGGGGCTGCCGGCACGCTCATTTTCCAGCAGATGGATCATCAGCCCATAGTTGTAGAGCCAGGCACCGCGGAAATTGAAGTTCGGGCGCGATATTTCCCGAAAGCCCAGCACGTTGCGATAGAAGGCCCGGCTCTCATCGACGCGACGGGTCATCAAGGCCACATGATTCAACGCGACTAAGGGCAACGGCTCGGGCATTTTGTATCTCCATTAAACACGCTACGGACGCGAAAGCCGGCTAGTCCAATCCGCACTAAGCTTATCCGCAATCGGTTGAAAGTGGTTAAATCCGGCAAACAGGGCGAAATAATTCCGTTTGCAAAGGAGCTTCGATTGTAGCGATTAGTCCGATTTTCTCGATTCCGAGAATCGTACTGGCCGATAGGTTCACAGGGCACCCGTGAAGCCAGCGAAAACGATTGAGGGGGAATTCAGATGCTGAGCCGAAAGCTTTTGATCTTGTGTGTCGTGCTAGCGTCGATCGGTTCGAGCGGCTGCTGCGTACGTCGCCTGCTCTGCGACGAATGTTGCGACCCTTGCGATCGCGGTGCGTTCACTTACTATGCAGGCAAGAGTTGCGGGGATGCCTATTACGGCGATTGGCACAGCCATCCGCCGAAGTGCGATCCTTGCGACGGCTGTGGTAATTTCGTCGGCAGCGGACATCGGCCCAGCCATTCGCAAGCGACCAACAGCGAGTTCGTGGTCGGCAAAGCGGGCTGTGAAAGTTGTGGGCACTAGCACGGCGGTATTGAGCGTCATTAAGTGCAGGGCGCGTGACTGCTTGATAATTTACGATGCAGCCTTGCATGCAACACTGAGTAACTTCGCACTTCCTGCTCCGAACTCCGCGCTCGGAGGGTGGGCCTTTGGCCGCACCGCCAAGCATCACGCGGTGAGAGAGTCCCGCGAATGTTCCGGCGTTTCTCTCCCTCGCGTTCTCGTGCCGAGAGCAGTTAAACGATTTCGGCCCACGCTGCCCGCTCTCAGCTCTCGAAGCGACTGGCGTTGACTGAGTTTTCGCCTTGGTCTACGATCGGCCCTCTGCAAGGACGCATCTGAGCTCTGGGAAGGATCCTCCGAAGAATCGATATGGCCAGTTTCCTGCAAGTTTTACGGCGATCGCTCCGCTATCGCTGGACCATTGCCGCGGCATTATTCTCGTCTTTGATGGTCGGAGTCCTGTGGGGGCTCAACATCGCGACGTTGTATCCCATCGTTCAGGTGGTGTTCGACGGAACGACGGTCCACGACTCGGTGCAAAAAAAGGCCGACGATCTCACAAGCGAAGTGGAGACGCTTCGCAAACAACAGGCCGAGAACGACACGGCCGCGATTGCCACGAAGCTAGAAGTCGCCGAACGTTCCCTAGCCTTTACCACGGGCATGCAGCCGTACGTCGACCGCTTCATTCCGCGCGATTCTTTTCAGACGCTGGTACTGGTGTTTGGGCTGGTGATGGCCGGCACCATTCTGAAGGGAGCGTTTATGCTGGCCAGTACCTTCGCCGTCGGTCGATTGACCAGGCTGACCATCTTCGACCTGCGCAACGAATACTTTCGCCGTGTCATGAAGATGGATTTGAAGGTTTTTGATCAAGACCGATCGAGCGGGCTGGTCAGCCGCTGCACTTACGATTTCGATCGACTAACCGACGGCGTTTCGGCCGTCTATGG
>JAYTAU010000013.1:0-2312 GCA_043737375.1 Planctomycetia bacterium | reverse complement strand
GGCGATCACCAGTTGCACGAACACCAGCAACCCCTCGGTCATGCTGGCGGCTGGGCTGTTGGCCAAGGCGGCCGTCGAGCGCGGGCTGACCGTCAAGCCGTACGTCAAAACCAGCCTGGCCCCCGGGTCGCGCGTAGTGACCGACTATATGGACGACGCCGGGCTGACGCAATCGCTCAACGCGCTGGGCTTTCACACCGTGGGATATGGCTGCACAACGTGCATTGGCAACAGCGGGCCGTTGCCCGATAACGTGGCCAAGGCCGTGACGGATGGCGACTTGGTGGCGGCCGCGGTGTTGAGCGGCAATCGCAATTTCGAGGGCCGTGTCAATCCGCTGGTCAAGGCGAACTATCTGGCCAGCCCGCCGCTGGTCGTGGCGTACGCATTGGCTGGCAGCACGAATGTAGACATCACGCGCGAGCCGCTGGGCATGGGAAATGACGGGCAGCCCGTGTTTCTAAAAGACGTTTGGCCGACGGCCGAGTTGGTCGCCAAGACGATGGATGCGTCGGTCAAGCCGGAGATGTTTCAGCGTCGCTACGCCGGCGTATTCGAGAGCAACCCCAAGTGGAACAGCATCGCCACGAGCGAGGGAAGCTTGTTCGATTGGAAGGCGGCGAGTACGTACATTCAAGAGCCGCCGTTCTTGATCGACCTGGCCCCGCAGCCGGGGCCGATCGTGCCGATTAAGGGTGCAAAAGTTTTGGCGGCGCTGGGCGATTCGGTGACGACCGATCATATTTCGCCGGCGGGTTCGATCAGTGCTAAGAGCCCGGCCGGGCGATTCTTGCAAGAACATGGGGTGACGCCGGCCGACTTCAACAGCTATGGCGCGCGACGCGGCAACGACCGCGTGATGACGCGCGGCACGTTTGCCAACATTCGCATTCGTAATCAGTTAGCGCCCGGCACCGAAGGAGGTGTGACGCGATATTTGCCGACCGGCGAGATCATGGCGATCTACGACGCGTCGATGAAGTACCAAGCGACCGGCACGCCGCTGGTGATTCTGGCGGGTGAAGAATACGGCACCGGGAGCAGCCGCGATTGGGCCGCCAAGGGCACGATGCTATTGGGTGTGAAAGCTGTCATGGCGACCAGCTACGAACGTATTCATCGCAGCAATTTGGTCGGCATGGGCGTGCTGCCGCTGGTGCTGCCCAAGAGCTGGCAAGCGCTGGGGCTGACGGGCGAAGAGACGTTTGACATTCCGATGGGCGAGGGCGTGCAGCCGCGATCGATGATCAACGTGCGCGCCACCAATGCCGATGGCATTACGATCGAATTTCCGGCCAAGGTGCGCATCGATACCCCTGTGGAGATGGACTATTACCGCAATGGCGGAATTTTGCAGACGGTACTGCGGAAGTTGCTGGCGGAGTAGGTTACGAAACGTATCGCGAAACTACCGACCATCTTGTAAAGCCGCGACCATTGGTCGCGTTATGCCCTCGTTTGCAGTCACGCCTCAAATTGGTCACGATGCTATAATAGAATTAGTCCGCCGAGTACCCATTATTTCAAGCCGCGAGAGTTCATTCCGATGACCATCACCGTTCAGGCGACGTACGAAGACGGCGTTCTCAAGCCGGCGACCCCGCTGCAATTGGCGGAACATCAGCAGGTTGAGGTTGTGATTCGAACGCCGAAAGTTCAAAAGTCGAGCGATTCGAAACCGACGCGATCTATCGCCGATGAATCTTATGGAATGCTCAAGTGGACCGGAGATCCGGAGACGCTTCGCAAACTCATCGAAGATCCAGAATACGGTATCATGGAGTCGCCATGACATTTGACGAGATACCGAACGGCTCTTTGATCTTCGTAGACGTGAACATTCTAATTTACAGTTTTTGGGCACAGGATCGACTGTCCCCCATCTGTTATCAACTATTGAAACGAATAGAACGGTTGGAGATTGAAGCATTTACGACTGCCGATTCAATATCGAACATGGTGCATCGATTGATGACCATTCAGGCTATTGAAGTGTACGGATTTGCTCCAAAGTCAATCGCTCATCGCCTAAAAGATCGACTCGAATTAGTCCAGCAGTTAGAGTTTGTGAATTAATTGAATTCCCGTAAAAAAACATGCTGTGTTTTGATCCGGAGACTAGGGTTTCCGATCGAAACAGGGGTAAAAAAGCGATCGAGATTTTGTCCAAACCGATTAATTCACAAACTCTTAGATCTGCCGAAGCGGGCCGTTGCTGCGATTGAAAATCTCGGACTGTAAGTAATTGCACTGGACACGGCACTCGTTAGCGCTGCCATTGAGGTCAGCCTCCAGCATGGTCTGATGACTAA
>JAYTAU010000012.1:0-5840 GCA_043737375.1 Planctomycetia bacterium | reverse complement strand
GCTGAATTTGCAGCCGCCGCAGCAGCCGGCCGCGTCACTAAAAAACTGATCTGAGCGGGGTCGAGCGTTTCGTGAGCCGCCAGGCGGCCGTTGGGATTGCGCCGCACACCGCGAATCTGATCCCCCAACTCTTGCTCGATGATCACACTTCCCAAGGTCTCGTGATTGAGCCCGTGATGGCTGAGAAAGTGTTGATCGAAAAAATGCCCGAACGGGCCGTGACCGACGTCGTGCAATAGCCCGGCCAAACGCATCAACGACTCGACATAGGGCAGGCTGGGCACTTCGGGGCAAGTCGCTAGCAGGCTTTCATAGGTTGCCTGAACCGCTCGACCGGCCAGGTGCATGACACCGATCACATGTTGAAACCGCGTATGTTCCGCAGCCGGAAAAACCCACCAGGCCGTTTGCAACTGGTGGATTTGCCGCATCCGTTGGACCCACGGATGATCGATGATTTGCCGTTCGGCGACCTCGTCGGCTCCAAACTCTGCGCCGGAAGTGAACGGTATGTACCCATGTATCGGGTCGTAGGTCAGGCTCTCGGATTGCGGATCCTTCATGAGGCGATGCACAGGGAAAATGCTTCAGGAAAATGCTGCGGGAAGTTGCTACTGTAAAATGACTTCGGGGCACCAGTTAACATTGTCGCCAACGACGAATCGGCTCGGTCGTGTTCAACCTTTCCTATTAGTGCAAGCAGGACGGTCGACGGAAAGCCGTGTTGCACCGCAACCAGCGCTTTCGGCAGAATTTTCATAATCCAAATGACCGATCGCATTAAATGCCGTATAGCATCGTAAGCGCGATTTTTTCCGATGCTACGTGTCAGGGGGCCATGCCCAGGGCTTTGCGTGGGCATGGAAACCAGGAAGCGTCCTCGAACTGTGCATACATCATTGTGACATTCTAATGTGTTTGAATATGAAGTTTCGGCTACGAGCAAGTAAGAGTTCCAACGCTACTTGGTGGGTCGATGTTCATGCCCACTCCGAGCAGTGGGCATGGCACCCGATTCGCACAGCCCCCGATTTGCACCATACCCGCCAGTTCAGAGTCGCTTGAGCGCATGTGACTATATTCGATTAACCGGCAACTATCGTTCGACGGACCCTCGGGGCAACTTGCCAAGAACTATCAACCATGCTTTACTTGCGGAGTCGGGGCAATTGCTAATTCCGATTGTAAGCGAACTCGCCAAATGACCGATACTATCTATCAGCCCGCCTGGCACTCCTCGAATTGTGCATTCCGCAAGGAGCTTCTCGTGATTGTGTGTTTCCGCCGAGTCTGTTGGCTCGCGATTCTTGCGTATTTTGTGGCAAATACTCAGTCCCTCTTCGCGGCGAAGCCCAGTGAAGCTTTGCTGCCCAATACAACTAAGGGCTATTTGTCGATTCCGGACTTTAACCGGCTGGAAACCGATTTTGGGGCGACCCAACTGGGTTTACTTTGCCAGGATCCGGTCATGCAGCCATTTGTCGAAGATCTTAAACGCCAAATCAAAGAAAACGGTGCTCGCCGGCTCGAAAAACTCGGTGTCACTCTGGACGAGTTGCGTGCTGTCATCGGCGGCGAGTTTGCCGTCGCCGTGTTGCAGCCCGCTACCGCGGATGCCGCGCAGGTCATGTTGGTCGATGTTACCGATCACGACAAGCCGGCGCGCGAGCTGTTGGAACGAATTGCCGTCAACTTGAAGAAGCAGGGGGGACGCGCTGGACGCGCGGCGGCAGGCGATGCGATTTCAATCTTCGAACTACCCAAGCGTGATGGGGAAAAAAACGCCCGGCAGACGGCCACCTTCTTGAAAGACAATTTGCTGGTGATCGGCGACGATAGCAAAGAGGTCGAAGCCATCTATCGAGCCATGTCGTCCGACCGTAAAGACAATTTGGCAGCGCTGCCGGCATTCAAGGAGTCGATGGCCAAAGTTGCCAAAGCGGGCGGAGAAAAATCGAACCCGCATATTCGCTGGTTTGTCGAACCCTTTGGCTATGTCGACGCGATGCGAGTCATCGATCCGCCTCGCGAAAAGCCGAAAGGCCCCGACATGCTCAAGGTCTTGCGCAACCAGGGCTTCACCGCCATTCAAGGTGCCGGCGGTCATGTGACGTTCAAGGCGGGCAACTATCAGACGCTGCATCGCACGATGATCTATGCTCCGGCTGTCACGCAAGCCAACCCCAAGATCAAAGATCGCTATCTTCTGGCGGCCAATATTTTGGATTTTCCCAACGGACAGAATTTGCAGCCCCAAAGCTGGATCCCGCGTGAGTTCGCCACTTACACCACTTGGAATTGGAATATCCAAAATGCCTTCCCTTTTGTGGGCACCCTGGTCGACGAAGTCGCCGGCGATAAGGGTGTGTTCGACGATTTACTCGACAGCCTGAAGGAAGATCGCAACGGACCGCAGGTCGATATCCGAAAGGAACTGGTCGGCAACCTGGGCACGCGGGTCAGTCTGGTCACCGATTATGCGTTGCCAATTTCTCCCAAGAGCGATCGCACTTTGGTGGGTATCGAGACCACGAACGAAAAAGCGGTTGCCATCGCGATTGAAAAATCGATGAAGGGTGACGAAAGCGTTCGCCGTCGCGAGGTCGAGGGCTTTACCGTTTGGGAGGTCACCACCAAGGCGACCGAAGTACACGAATTGGCCATCGAAATCGAAGGGGGTGTCGTCGAACACGCCGATCTTGAAATGGAAGAAGAAGTGGCATTTCAGCCCGGCAAGACGAAGCAAAAGAAAAAGAAGTCCTCCCCCAAAGCCGGCGCGCAGCGAACCATTCCCAACTCGGCCGTTTGTGTGGCCTATGGACATCTGTTCGTGTCGACCAACATCGACTTGCTCGAGCGCGTGCTCAAACATGCCAAGCAACAGCACGACGCCGCTTCGGGCGGCAAGCAAGATCAACTGTCTGGTGCAGCCGATTATCAATTGGTGTTGAAGGAAATGAATGCCCTGGGTGCCACCGACATCAGCGCGCGAATTTTCAGCCGCACCGATGAGGAATTTCGCGTCACCTATGAGTTGATTCGCACCAACGAAATGCCCAAATCCGAAAGCTTGTTCGGTCAACTGTTGAACAGCGCGTTGGGCGACGGCAAGGAAGGCATGCTTCGCAAGCCGCGACTCGACGGCCGCAAACTGCCCCCCTTCGAGATGGCGCGTCGCTACTTCGGCCCCGCCGGATCGTTTGTGACCAGCGAAAGCGACGGCTGGTTTTTGACGGGCTTCACGCTGGCGAAAGAGATGAAGGTGGAGTGAAGCAAGTAAGTCGCTCATTCCAAGCCCACCCATTGCAAGGCATAAGTATCTACATATCCCTAGCTACCTGAGTGGCGATGGCTCACCGAGCAACGTGGCCACGGCGACAACGCCGCAACTCAACACGAAGCTTTGCGATGAGCAGATCGGCTGTGGGCCAACGGCCCAACATTCCTTAGCCCAGCCCAACGGGCTGGGTGTTGAGTAAAAACGGATCGAACGCCCCAACGGGGCGTGATAGAGCCCTGATTCGTGGCAAATATTTAAACTTACCATCTCATATCGCGGCCCTTCAGGCCGCCGTGCTTTGCGTCCGAACACCTAGTCCTGCGGACTGGGCTAAGGAATTTCGGCCCTTTGGGCCGATGGACGCGTCGCAAATTGTTGCTCACCGACTTTTGAAGATCCGAAGCATTTCAATCGTTTGGATAAACGATAATCATAGTATTGTTCACATTATCATCTCCTTGCCTATCGCGCGATGAGCGGTTAACGTGGTACAGAACATCGAAGCAACGTCGTTGACGTTCAGCCATCGAACTAACGCCCGTGGAACCGCCCACTTATGAGTGCCATGAAGTTCATCGAAATGTCCGGCGCGCAGTTAATGACGGTCCTCAGCAGCGACGAGGTTTCACCCGCTGAGCTAAAATCCGCCGGTCTGACCGAAAATTGCTTAGTCCGCATTAACCAACAAGGCGATATCGAAGTTCGCCGGGACCATGGTTGGGATGTCGTCGGCGGACTGCTGGGCGACTTCGAAAAGCGGATTAAGAAAGCCGCTACGCGCGACTGGGCCTAGAACAGATCTTTTTCAGCCCCCGGCTTCGCCGGGGGACCAGTCGGAATTGCTTGACAGGCGTTTTATAAGTCGCGACGTTCGCGCTAAGCAGAACCCCCCGGCAAAGCCGGAGGCTAAAAGAGCGTCAGGCTGAAGCCCGTTCTACAGCTGAAGCCCGTTCTACAACTGCCGGCGAGTCGATAACACGCCTTGAACGGTCTTGAACGAAATCGGTTTGATCAGGTGGGCGTCGAAACCCGCCGCCCGCGAACGTTCGCGATCGGCATCCACAGGATACCCAGTCATGGCAACCAAGATCGTTTGCCGTAATTCCGGCACACCGCGTAATTGGTGAGCCGTCTCGAACCCATTCAGTTCAGGCATACTCAAGTCGATCAAAATGACTTCGGGTCGAACATGTCGAGCCAGGTCGATGCCGGACCGGCCGCGATCGGCCGTGTGGACATCGTGACCAAACAAACGAAGCAACATCGCCAGTTCTTGCAGTCCGTCGACCTGATCATCGATCAGCAAAATCGTGTACCGCTTGGTAGCGACGGCATTGTCCGCATGAGCCGGAGTTGTCGGTCTCGGCTTATGCGAAGCAGCGGAAGTTGCAATGGGCAGTCGGACGGTAAACACACTGCCGCAGCCGGGCCCATCGCTCTGCGCTTCGATGGTGCCTTGGTGCAGCTCCACCAATGTTCGGACCAGCGCTAGTCCGATCCCCAATCCGTGTCGCTCGTGTTCGGGTGCCTGGTTGAACATTTCGAAAATCGTCGGCATCACCGCCGGGGTGATTCCAACGCCGTTGTCGCAAATTCTGAATACGGCGTGGTCGGCATCTTTAGACAGATCAAACTCCACCTTGCCGTTCGGAGGCGTGTATTTGGCCGCATTGGTCAATAGGTTGGTAAAAATTTGTTCTAGCCGAACCGGGTCGGCGTAGAGTTGGATCGGATCGACCGGCAAGCTTAATTGCAACGTATGACCGCGCGAGGCCAGCAGCGAGTGTACGGTCTGCACGGCGCTTTGAACGGACTTTTGCGCAACGACCAGATCCTTGACTAGATCCAACTTATTGCGCGTGACACGCGATACATCCAGCATGTCGTCGAGCAGCCGGGTCATTTGTCCCACTTGTCGATCGAGAACGACAAACGCATTGACCAGCGGCGGATTCGAAGGCTGCTGCATTTGCACCAGTTGCAACGTGGTTACAATCGCATTGAGCGGATTGCGAAGTTCGTGGCCCAAGACCGCCAAAAACTCGGTCAGCCGATCGGTCGCTTGCTGAAGCTGTTGCTCTTGATGGCCGACGTACGACATCACGCTGGCGGAAATTGCTTCGTCCAGCGCCAAACCGATTGCCATCATCTCGCGCACGCGCAACGGCTCGTCGAGTGCGTTATCCAAATGTTCGAGAATCACCAGTCGCATGATCTGGTAGTCGCGCACCACTTCGGCCAATCGCCAGCCGGCTTTCCAACGCTGCTCGCCGTGCTCTAGCGCGATGACCGAATGCCGAATGTTGGCATCGATTGCCGTATGCGAAAGCGCACGGCCCATCGCATGCAACAACTTCGGTAAACCGTCGCGCATTTCATCCAAGTGGGCATGAACCGCGTTGGGTTGCTCTTCGCTGGCGCGCACCAACCATCGCTGGGTGATGATGTCGACCGAGGACTCGATTTCGGTCCCAATTTCGACGAAGCGTTCCGACCAAATTGCTTCGGGAGCGATTGATTTGTGCATTGACAAGGAAATGGTGTCCTGACGACGAGCGAT
>JAYTAU010000011.1:0-5841 GCA_043737375.1 Planctomycetia bacterium | reverse complement strand
TTTGACTGCCGTTGCGAGCGGCAGATGCAGACAATTCGGTATAGCTGATACGCCCCTCATCTACGACGGCGGAATGCGAGACGTTTGAAGAAATATCTCTAGCTATTTCTGTATTTTAGTTGCCACGGACCTACGGTTGTTTGGCACAGGCGGCTGCCAACGAAGTCGCTATCTTCAAACAACACAGGTTAGGATTCTCACTATGAACGTTCGCAGTTTACTTCAGGCCGGTTTTCTATTTGCAATCGGTAGCGTTGCGGCGCAAGCCGACACGACGGTCAACGTGGTCGGTTCGGACACCGTAAAACCGGTCGTCGCCGCAATTGCTACTCAATTCACTCAAGAAAACCCCACCATCAAGTTCATCGTGGGCAGCGGTGGATCCAGCATCGGCATCAAGGCCGTTGGACAGGGCAAAGCTCAGCTTGGCATGGCCTCGCGCAAGCTTAAAGAGACGGAACAGAAGGAATTCAACGACCTGAGCGCGCATGTGATCGGCCGCGACGGTGTGTCATTGGTCGTCAACGCAACCAACCCGGTTGCCGAATTGACCAAAGACCAGGTGCAAGCGATCTTCACAGGCAAGATCAGTAATTGGAAAGAGGTCGGCGGTCAAGACGCGCCGATCCACTTGATTACTTTCAACGAGAAGCACGGCACCGTCGAAGTGTTTGGCGAGTACTTCAAAGTCGAGACCAAGCAAGACGGCAAGACCGCCACGTTTCGCGTCAAGGGAACCGAAGAATTCGGCACCGCCAAGGCGCAAGTGACGGATGCTCCTGTCGAAGCGTTGTCGTCGATCATCACCAAACCGAATGCAATTGGATTCACCTCGATTAATTTGGCCGACAAACTGGCCAAGGCCAATGGTAAGGTTAAGCTGCTCAAACTCGACGGCACCGAGCCGACCGTTGCCAATGTGATCAGCGGCGACTACAAGTTTCAGCGCCCGCTGCAAGTTTTGGTCAAGGGTCAACCGACTCCGGAGATCGAGAAGTTCATCGCATTCTTGCTCGGACCGAAGGGCCAAGCCACGGTCAAGACGCTGGATTTCATTCCGGTCAACTAGTTGCGCATGAAATTCCTGAAAATTGATTTTGGCTGTTTTAGCCTTGTATCACTAACCTCGCCGATCGGATCGCGCAATCGCGGTCCGATCGGCCGGTGATACGCCTCGGACGGCTCCGCTTGCTACTCGCCGCTTACTGCTCGTTGACTACTGCTCGATTCCTGCCCGTTTAGAATTCCAAAACAGTTATTGCTTGAGCGCCGCTGCGCTCGCGATGACTTTGCTCATTGCTGACTCGGAGAACCCACCATGAAAATTTCGTTTCGATTAACGGTTCAGCGACGCTTGTTGGCGTTGATCACGGTCCTGGTCTTGGTGCTGGTGACTTCGATCTCGACGATGCTGCTTTTCAATACCCGCGAATCGCTCGATCAGGTCGACGATCGTGTGGCAACCATGAGCGACGACGTGCAGAATCGTCAAAACACCGCTTTGCGACAACTGGCCGACGAGCAAGTTCAGAGTGCTCGCGCAGCCTTGCAAGCCAAAGCACATTCGCTGGGCATGTTCGTCGCCAAGTCATCGCAAGTTCCCTTGCTGACGCTCGATACCGCGGCCTTGGATAGCCATTGCGCGACCGCTTGTAGCGACAGCGATATTTTGTTGTGCTATGTGACCGACCAACCCGGCGCCATTCAAAGCACATTTCAGAACAGTGACTCCGCTGCCGTTAAGGCGGCAGTCAACAGCACGCCGGCGACCGTGGCCGAGATGGCCAAGCTGCTCCGCGGACAAAAAGTTCTAGAGCACTCCGTCGACATCGTTCAAGATGGGCAAACGATCGGTAAGGCGGTGCTATTGATCTCGACGGCTAGCTTGGAGCAGCAGGCCGTCAAAGCCCAACAGAACTCGGCGCGACTCCAACAAGAGATGACCGATCTATTCAGCCAACAGCGTCAGCAGTTCGCCCAACAAGTCGACAATCAAATGAACGACGGAATACGAACGGGCACCATTGCCGGATTCGCGGCCGTGGGGCTGGGCGTGTTGTGTGCATTCTTGATCTCGCGAGCCATCACTAAACCATTGAAGGCGGCCGTGCGGGTCATCGAGGCCGTCTCGGATGGCGATTTTACCCAACGCGTCGCTGCCCCATCGAACGACGAGTTGGGCGATTTGGGGCGCAGCGTCAATCGGCTGGGGGTGACGCTGCAGTCGGTAATCAACAACATTACGGCCAGTGCACAAACGCTGACCCTGTCGTCGAACCAGTTGGTCGATACGGCCGATTCGCTGGAACAAGGAGCCGGCGAGACTACGCAGCAATCGGCAACCGTCGCCAGTGCCGCCGAAGAGATGTCGTACACCATGAATGGGATGGCCGCTTCGACGCAGCAAGTTTCGAACAACGTCAAATCGGTCTCGCTCTCGGTCAATCAAATGGTGCATAGCATCGACGAGGTTTCCGCCAACGCCACCAGAGCCGCGACTGTGACCGCGCAAGCCACGGAAATGGCTGCTGACGGCAAAGAAAGCATCCGCCAGCTCGGCATTTCCGTCGTCGATGTCAGCAAAGTGATCGAAGCCATTCGCGAAATCGCCGATCAAACGAATTTGTTGGCGCTGAATGCCACGATCGAAGCCGCCCGAGCCGGCGAGGCCGGTAAGGGATTCGCGGTGGTGGCGACCGAAGTCAAAGAATTAGCTCGTCAAACGGCGAAGGCCACGGAAGAAATTTGCAGCCGGATTACCGAGATGCAAAGTTCGACCAAACGCGCCGTGGGAGCGATCGACAGCATCGTACAAGTCATTGCGAATGTGAACGAAGTTTCGCGGACCATCGCCGGCGCGGTGGAAGAACAGAGCGCCACGACCAAGGAAATCTCGCGCAATGTATCGGAGACGGCCACCGCCGCTGAAACCGTTTCGCGCGGCGTGGTTGAAACCGCTTCGGCCTGCCAAGAGATCACGCGCAGCATCCAGTGCGTCGATCGCGGGGCCAAGCAAACGGCGACGGGTGCAGGCAAAACCAAAATCGCCGGCGGCGAACTCCAAGATTTGGCAGGTCGTCTGCAACAGCTTGTTGCGGGCTTTCGCGTGTGATTGAAAGTCGGATTCGTAGTTCGACGGAATTTCAACCCCAACAATGCCGGGGCGTAACATTGTTCGAACAACAACGCTTGAACAAGGCAGGTCGGAACCAGCTTCCGGCCTGGAAAAAAATCCTTGTTCGACGTTCGTCCGCGATCGACTTACTTGCCTGAGGGATTCAGGCGGCAATACGATACGGAAATTTTTGTTGCAGAGTCGTCGCGACGTAGTTGAACCTGGCAACCGTTCTTAGGTGGCATGAACGATTGTCCGATGTAAAGCCATCGTTTCGATTTCACCGGCCCGCGAGTCGCCAACTCGCGGGCCGTTTTTATGCGCCGGCAGTTTTTTGGTGATTAGATCATCACGCGGTAAAAGCGGCCCGCCCCAGCCCACTGCCGGTAAACCATGGACCTGAATGGCGAATTGCTTCGCTCATCCGGTCCGCGCTAGACATCGCTTCACTTACGCGCTATGGGCGACTAAGATAGGCGTCTTCGCGTCCGCGTTTATTTGTCAGCCTTCCGCCAGGCAGTCGTGATGACCCTACGATACGATCTCCCCACGCAACGACGCACGCCCCGCCTAAAAAGTAAAACGGTTCTGCTGTTAGCCAACGGCGATCTTCGGTTGTCGGCCAATCAGAAGTGCTGGCCTGCGCAGGCCGAGATGGAGCAATCGCTAACCAGTGCTGTCAACAATGCGGGCTATGATCTGGTCCGCGCTCACGCGTTCAAATCGCACGAGCAGCATGGTTTCATCGGTTCGCAAAAAGAGGGAATGACGGTGTTCGCCGGTATCGATCCCGACGCGCCGCTGATCATCGCCGAGGCGACTTGGCACTACTCACAACATATTTTACCTGGTTTGATGACGCATCGCGGTCCTATTTTGACCGTCGCGAATTGGTCGGGCACTTGGCCGGGTTTGGTCGGCATTTTGAATCTGAATGCTTCGTTGACCAAGGCCGGAATCAAGTATTCTTCGCTGTGGGGCGAGGATTTTAGCGAGCCGATGTTTGCGAAAAACTTGCTCCGCTGGCTCCAACGCGGAAGTATCCGACACAAAACCGATCACGTAACTCCGTTTGCCGATGTCAAAGTGCCCAAAAGCGAACGTCGTGTGGGCGAACTGCTGGCAACGCAGCTCAAAAGCGAAAAAGCCATCATGGGCGTGTTCGATGAAGGCTGCATGGGAATGTATAACTCGATTATTCCCGACGAATTACTGAGCACGACCGGCGTTTACAAAGAACGGCTCAGTCAATCCGCGTTGTACTACGAAACCACGCAAGTCGGCGACGATGAAGCCGGCCAGGTGCGCCGTTGGATGGAAGCTCGGGGCATGCGTTTTTTGACCGGACCTAGCGACCAGCAATTGACCGACGCGCAAGTTCTTCAGCAATGCAAAATGTATATCGCCGCGCTGCGATTGGCGGACGATTACGGTTGCGCGACGATCGGCATCCAATATCAACAGGGGCTGAAAGATCTGCTGCCTGCCAGCGACCTGGCGGAAGGCATGCTGAACAACTCCGATCGCCCGCCGGTTACCAGTCGCGACGGCGATCGCGTGTTGTATGCCGGTCAGCCGCTGCCGCATTTCAACGAAGTCGATGAGTGCGCCGGACTCGACGGGCTGATGACATATCGCGTGCATCGCGCGATGGGCCAGCCGGTCGAGAATACTTTGCACGACTTGCGTTGGGGCGACATCGATCGATCGGGCACGGTCGACGACTATGTGTGGGTGTTTTTAATCAGCGGGTCGGCACCGCCGGCGCATTTTGTCGGCGGTTGGGCCGGTGCTTCGAGCGAGCGCCAACCGGCGATGTATTTCCGCTTGGGCGGCGGCACGCTCAAAGGAATCTCGAAGCCGGGCGAAATCGTCTGGTCGCGCATCTACATCGAAAACCGGCGACTCAAAATGGATCTGGGCCGCGCCGGAGTGGCAGAGTTGCCCGCCGAGGAAACCGAGCGGCGTTGGGCTGCGACGACATCGCAATGGCCGATCATGCATGCCATCACCTATGGAGTGTCGCGCGATCAAATGATGGCGCGTCACAAGAGCAACCACGTTCAAGTGGCATACGCCGGCAGCCCCGCCGATGCCGACAAGGCACTGTATGCCAAAGCCGCCATGGCGGCCGCACTGGGCATGGAAGTCGCGCTATGCGGTACCAAGAAAAACGGCGCGGCGTGGTAGTAGAACGGAATTCATTCCGTTTCTAAATGAACGCGGCTATTCTAAGCCGGAATGAATTCCAGTTTAGGAGAAGCCGGAATAAATTCCGGCCTACGATCGGCTATTCGTCCGCGTAAATTCGCGTGCTTTCTTCCTTCGTCACCGGCTGGCGCATTTCGTCGGTCATCAACTGCACTCGCATCCGGGCGTCGCCGGCTTGCATACCTTGCATGGTGATGCGATAGGTCGTATCGGCCTTGGGGGCCAATCGACCTAACGGCTCGAACACGACGCGCGCCGCGTCGTTGGTGAATTTCGTCGGTCCATCCGCGGAAACAAACCGCATTTCCGGCGGCAGCATGGCGACCAGTTGCACGTTGTCCGCGGCCTTGGAGCCTTGGTTGACGATCCGCACTTCATAGGTTGTTTGACCCTTGACTTCGATCGGATCGGCGATGTCGACCACTTCGAACATGATTGCCGAAAGCCCTTCGACGACGACGATCTGCTCCTCGTCGTCGCTCAGGCCTTGGCGAGCGCGGCCTTCGGATCGCAAG
>JAYTAU010000010.1:0-14167 GCA_043737375.1 Planctomycetia bacterium | reverse complement strand
ACACGCAAATACCGGTGACCGTTTACCTTTAGACTCACTGTTCACACGATTGCCATCAGCGAAGACAAACCCTGCTCCGCTCGTCACAACAACAATTGTTGTAATCGACGGCTACGAGCAACTTAGCTTGCTGAATCGGTTGCGACTGCACTGGCATTGTCGCCGAACAGGTTGCGGGTTGCTGGTCACTGCACACCGGCGCACTCGGTTGCCGAGCGTGTATCACACGCACCCTGACGAAGCATTGGTCTGCGAGTTGGTACGCGAGGCCTTACCAAGCCACGCCGGCCTGATCGGCACGGAAGAAATCATTGCGGCATTTCAACGTCGGCACCAAAATGTGCGCGAGACGTTTTTCGATCTTTACGATTTGTTCGAGTCGCGGCGACTCGGGTAGTAATGTTTGCGTGCAACTGCTCGCGATCTCGTTTTCATACACTGCGCCGGAATGACATTCGCAGATGCTCAGCCTCCCTTTGCAGATTCATGAACGTTTGCCGCTCGTTGCCGCAGAGCGACCGACAAAGCATTCCCACGGAGACCGTGGGAACGAGAAAAGCGAGTCTTAAGTAGCGTCGCGTGGGATCGGCATCCCGCCACACTCCACACTCCACCCACGCCGTTGTAACTATTGCAACGATTGTAAGGTTGCACAAGGCGGCATTTGTGCAGTCGGCACGAAATCCGACTTCAGTTTTTCCGCAGCCGGAATGCGAAAAACCGCGGATAAAAGCCTGATCGTGTTCGCAGTCATAGCTGGTCGCATTCCATAACCTAATCTTCTACATGCCACGCTGGCATACATTGTGCATTCAGGATGCGAGCGATGAATTGCGACGAGACCCTGTCGCCGATGGCTCGTCAAACTGAGCGCAAAGTTCGCAGTTTCATCAGGGGTTACGATCGGCACAGAAGTCATTTTCTTCCAAATGAAGCAATGACCTAATTCGCTGATTGACACCGGATGAAGCCCACTGTTTAACAGATAGAGTGTCACGCACTTTTGTTTGGAGACATAACTATGTTCGCCTCTCGTCGTTGGAAATCCGCATGTGCCGCCCTGGCCCTATTGGCTATGCCCGCACAGGCGCAAGCCTGTTGGTTGACGAATTGCTTTAGCCGGCCGACGCAGACTTTTTATGCCCCGGTGGCCGTTGCACCCGCGCCGGTTTGCAATCCGTGTCAACAAACAGTGGCATTCGCGCCGCAACCGGTTTGCAACCCTTGCCAAACGACGGTTCTCCGGCCCGCGCCCGTTTGTAACCCATGCGGTGGAGTCGGCGTGCAGCCGACGACGACGTTCATGCCCACCAGCCTGCCGTACACCAGTTTTCGTCCGCTGACGACCACGAACTACACGCCATCGGTGTTTGCATCGCCGATTCCATCGACCAGCTATTACCAATCCGCGCCGATGAACCAGCCCACGTTCATTCAGCCCGCAGCGGTCGCTCCGGCAGCCGGATGCTGCGGTACCGGCGTAACCACGACCTCGTATGCAACGCCTGTCATGGGCCGAACGGTCGTTAACGCGAGCCCGATAAATCCTGCCCCCATGGTCGGGCATCAGTCCGTCGCCCCCATATTTGCTAATCAGCCGCGTGCTCAGATCGATAACGGCGCGTCGCCGTCCGACCGCATTCCGAGTGAGCGAACCCCGGCCGACCGCGCCCCGTCGCTCAAGCCAATTCCGGACTTGAACGAAACACCCACCAAGAACAATTCGACTTCTCTGCCTAAGCTTTTAGACCCACAGAACCGTACTGCCGCTGCAATGCCGACCTGGTCGTACACTCCCGTGGCGATGAGAGAGGCAACTGCCGCAACGCAGATCATTTCCGCCAAGCCGGCGGTGAACGACAACGACGGCTGGTCTGCCGCCGGTCGGTAATCGTAGGCCGGAATTTATTTCTGTTTCGGACAAATCGCTGTTGTAAATCCACGTGTTCTCATCTCAGGACAGCAGCCAATTCACTACAAGCGTTCGCCAATCGGAGACCCACTCCGGCCCGTTGGTTCCAAACTGGAACCAACGGGCTTTTTTTGTTGACTGTTGGGTTCCATTGACTGTTGGGTTCCATTCACCTCAGCCCCCGGCTTTGCCGGGGGACATGTTCGATTTCATGTTCGACTTGTTCACGCGAGGCTGTTCAAGGTTTGTCCCCCGGCAAAGCCGGGGACTAAACGAATAGCTTAAAGTCCGGTGGTTGAACGAATGGCATTTTTGCGCCCTGGTCCTTCTCTCGCGCACGCTTTAAACTCAGCAATATTCAACGACACGATTTTTCAGCCGGGGCAAACCCGGCCGCTCGCCGCCTATAATTCGTTCCGCGCTCGATGGCCAATAATCTCACTCCACAATACCGCAAGGCTGAAGAGGAATACCGCCGCGCGCAGTCCACTGCCGACGAAGTGCGTTGGCTCGAGGTCATGCTGCGCGAGATGCCTAAGCATAAGGCATCCGAGAAACTACAATCCGAGTTGAAGCAAAAAATCAGCCGGACCAAAAAAGATCTCGAAACCGAACGTAAGTCGCCCAAAACTTCCACCGCCGTTCGCATCCCGCGACAAGGTGCCGGCACTGCACTAATACTCGGCGGGCCGAACGCAGGCAAAAGCCAACTGTTGGCCGCGCTGAGCCGTGCCAAACCCGAAATCGCGCCGTATCCCTTTACCACGCGCGTACCGCTGCCAGGCATGATGCCGTGGGAAGATGTGATGGTGCAATTGGTCGATACGCCGCCGATCACCGCGGACTATCTGGAGCCATTTCTGCTGGGGATGATCCGCGGGGCCGATCTGGTCGTACTGCTGGTCGATCTGGGCAACGACGACGGCATCGAAAATTTGCAAGCGCTGCTCGATAAGCTCAACGCCACTAAAACTCGTTTGGCCCGCGAGTCGGCGTTGGACGAAGCCGATGTCGGAATTTCGTTCACTCGTACGCTGTTGGCGCTGAACAAAATCGACGACCCCGACGCCGAAGAGCGACTGCCGCTGTTGCATGAGCTCTGCCCGCTGGACTTGCCTGAGTACAAGATTTCCGCCTCGACAGGCACAGGCCTAGAAGATCTACGCAGCGCGATCTTTGCAGGGCTCGATGTAATTCGCGTGTACACGAAGTTACCCACGCAAAAGACAGCCGACTTTGAAAGGCCGTACACGCTCGCGCGCGATTCAACCGTGTTGGATGTCGCTGAGTTGGTGCATAAGGATATTGCCGAGAACTTCCGACATGCCAGAATCTGGGGCACCGGCGTGCATGACGGCAGCACCGTCAAGGGCGATCATGTGTTGCACGATAAAGACATTTTGGAACTGCATAGCGGATAGTCAGTTGTCCGTGGTCCGTTGTCAGTGGTTCGCCGGGGCTTACGATTGGCCGCTTAAGCACACTATTGACTACGGACCACGGACTACTGACAGACATTTTTGGCCGCTTGCCACGGTTCGCCGGGGCTTACGATTGGCCGCTTAAGCACACTATTGACTACGGACCACGGACTACTGACAGACATTTTTGGCCGCTTGCCACGTCGTTAGGCAATAGTTCACGATTCGGTCCTATTGGTTTTTAGCCTTCGATGAACAACGCCGAGATCGCCGCCGTACTCGATCAGGTCGCCGACCTGCTCGAATTTCAAGGAGCCAACGCGTTTCGTGTGCGCGCCTATCGCAATGCGGCCCGCACGGTCAGCGATCTGTCCGAACCAATTGCCAAAGTCGCCGCCGATCCAACTCGCAAGCTGACCGACATCGCGGGGATCGGCAAAGACTTGGCTGACAAAGTGCAAACACTGATCGACAGCGGGCGTTTGCCGATGCTCGACGAGTTGCAATCGCAGATCCCGAATAGCGTGATGACGCTGCTGCGGATTCCGGGCCTAGGTCCCAAAAAAGCATCTGCTTTGCACAAAGAACTCAACATCAACACGCTCGACGAACTACGCGCCGCATGTGAAGCGGGCACGGTCCGCGGTTTGAAGGGATTTGGCAAGAAAACCGAAGAAACAATTCTGGCCGGGCTGTCGTTTGCCGAGTCGGATGCGATCAAGCGTCTGTATTGGGCCGAGGCCGAAGTCTTCGCACAACAGATTCGCGAACACCTGCGACCATGCGTGACCATTCGACAACTCGAAATCGCGGGTAGTTTTCGTCGCGGACGCGAGACGGTAGGCGATCTCGACGTGTTGGTCGATTCGACCGACCCGAAGGAAGTCATGGATCGTTTCGCCGCGCTGGGCAGTATCGAAACAGTGCTGGGCCGCGGCGATACCAAAATGTCGGTTCGCTTGGGTAGCGGGTTACAAATCGACTTGCGAATCGTTCCGGCGCAGTCGTTCGGCGCGGCACTGCAATACTTCACCGGCTCGAAAGATCACAATGTAATTTTACGTGGACTTGCAAAAGATCGTGGACTGAAAATTAACGAGTACGGCGTGTTTCGCGTCACAGGCAACGAGCAAGACACTGGCCCGAACGCGGGCGAATACCTGGCGGGACGAACCGAGAAGGAGGTCTACGCCACATTGAATTTGCCGTTGTTCCCGCCGGAGCTGCGCGAAGCGCGTCGCGAGTTCGAATGGGCGCGCACGGGTGAGTTGCCGAAGCTGATCGAGCTGTCGGACATGCAGGGGGACTTGCACATGCACACGACGGCGACCGACGGCAAACATACGCTCGAAGAGATGGTTGCTGCTGCGCAGCAGCGGGGATTGAAGTACATCGCCATCACCGATCACTCGAAACGCGTCAGCATGGCCAACGGACTGGATGCCGCTCGCTTGCGATTGCAGTGGGATGCCATCGACGAGCTGAATGCAAAACGATCGGGCGGCTTGATCGTGCTGAAGGGGGTCGAGGTCGACATTCTTGAACAGGGTGAACTCGATTTGGACGATAGCATTTTGAGCCAAGCCGATTGGATCATGGCCAGCATCCATTACGGTCAACAGCAGCCGCGCGACCAGATTACGCGGCGCATCCTCAATGCGATCGAAAACCCTTACGTTTGTGCGATCTCACATCCGACCGGACGACTGATTAACCGTCGCCAGCCGTATGAGGTTGATCTCGACGCGGTGTTCGAAGCGGCCAAGCGACATAAGAAGTTCGTTGAGCTCAACGCCAGCCCTAAGCGCCTCGACCTGAACGACGTACACTGCGCGGCGGCTAAACAACTCGGCGTGCAGATCGTGATCTCGACCGATGCACATAGCACGGACGGGCTAGACGTTATGCGCTATGGAATCTTGCAGGCTCGCCGGGCGGGACTTACGAAAGCCGACGTGGTGAATACGAGGCCATGGGCGGAAGTACAAAAATTATTGGGAAGGTCTGCCCTTTAGTCTCGTGTCGTGCTTGTATATTATGAGTACAGCCGACCATCAATTCGAATAGTTGAGAGTAACACCCATGTTGCCGAATAACGCTTACCTCACGCCGACCGAGACGGGCGCTCTACGGATCAGCGGAACCCGGGTCGGCTTGGAACACCTGATACAGACCTATCGAGAAGGTTTTACCGCGGATGAACTGGCAATTCAGTATCCCACGGTGACGCTTGAGCAAGTGCATGGAGTCCTCGCGTATTATCTATCGCATCGAACGGCTGTCGACGAGTACATTCAGCAGGGGATAGACCGTTTCGAAGATGCAGTCCGACAACAGGCTCGCAGACCACCTTCTGAGGCGGTACTGCGTATCCGCGAAAAATCGTGGCGGCTCGTCAACAAAGATGAGCAGTGTCAAATTCCTTATTGACGAGTGCGTTTCAAACCATCTGTTGCACGGAGTGCGCGAACATCTGCCTACATTGGATATCACGCAGGTTGGCGAAGATGACGGCCCGCCTAAGGGAATCTCTGATCCTGAGCTACTGATCTACGCGGAGAAGAACGATCGACTGCTGGTCTCGACCGATCATCAAACACTTCCTTTCTTAGTATCGACCCATTTGCTTCAGGGGCGGCACACCTACGGCGTATTGTTGATTGGTCACCGGATATCGTTCGAACGAATTGCGGCCGAGCTGAATTTGCTGCATGCGGCTGGAACTGCAGAACAATGGATCGATCAACTGATCTTTTTGGCCAGTAGTTGATCTACGCGGACAAAGGAAGACATAAAACGGCGCGCGACTACGAAGACTAGACCGTATTACCCCTCAAACCGCCCGAGCACTTCCAGCCGGTAGCCGGTGACCTTGAAACCACCAGCCGCCAGTCGCTCGACCAAGGCGGGATCGATCTTTTCTAACAGATGCGGATCGAACTCGGCCGGCAGATCGCGAACTTCGCCGGTCGCAACGTCGCGCAGATGATAATGATCGTCGGCGCAACAATCGTACCGTGCCGAGCCGTCGCCATTCGTGATCTTCGCCGCCAAGCCGACCGAGACCAATGCTTCCAGCGCGTTGTAGACCGTGGCCAGGCTGATATGCGGTATCCGGTTGCGAACTGATTTATAAACCTGCTCGGCGGTCGGATGACCGTCGGCTTGCGTCAACACATTCCAAACTTCGGCTCGCTGCTGGGTAAATCGACAGCCTGCCGCTTGCAGCGCACTGCGAACTTCACCAAGAGTTTGGCTTAAAGACTTTACAGGCATGTTGTGGAGTTGCGTTGCCTTCATCAATTCAACTATAGGTGTGCAAACAAGATGGGTCAAGAAACCACCGGCCGCATCTCATTCTATCATCCCTTCCGTATCAGTACCGAACGCGCTATAATCCCGTCTCAAGCCGTGCAAAGCCGTTTCGCGAATTTTTTAGCCTCGCCGCTCGCCCATATTGCAATTCATCCCCTATGAAAATTCACGAATATCAAGCCAAGCAGTTGCTTCGTCAGGCGGGCATTGCCGTACCCCGTTCGATTGTCGCCCGTAGTGCTGAGGAAGCCGCTAAGGCGTTTAAGGATCTCGGCGGCCCGCTGGCGGTCGTGAAGGCGCAGATCCATGCCGGTGGTCGCGGCAAGGGAACCGTGAAAACTAATCCGCAGCAGCGAGGTGTGCAGCTCGTCCGCAGTGCCGATGAAGCCGCCACGGTGGCCAGCAATTTGCTCGGCCAGTCGCTAGTCACCCTACAAACCGGATCCGACGGCCAGGCCGTTCGTCAGGTGCTCGTCGAAGAAGGTTGCGACATTGCCCGCGAACTGTACCTGGGCGTGTTGGTCGATCGAGCGACTGCCGGCCCGGTGGTGATCGCTTCGGCAGCCGGCGGAATGAACATCGAAGAGGTCGCCGAGCACACGCCCGAGAAAATTTTCAAGGAGAAGTTTCATCCCGATAGCGGGCTTTCGAGCTTTCAGGTTCGCAAGCTGTGCGAGAAGCTAGAGATTCGCGGGGCCAGCGTGCGATCGGCCGAGAAGTTCATGAAAGATCTCTGCCGGCTGTTTGTCGCCAACGATTGCAGCTTGGTCGAGATCAATCCGCTAGTCGTCTCCGGCAAGGGCGAGCTGATCGCGTTGGATGCCAAAATGAGTTTCGACGATAACGCCATGTTTCGGCATACTGAGCTCGCCGCGCTACGCGACATCGCCGAAGAAGAACCGACCGAAGTTCGCGCTGCCGATGCAGGCCTGAGCTACGTCAAGCTCGACGGCAATATCGCTTGCCTGGTCAACGGTGCCGGCCTGGCGATGAGTACGATGGATTTGATCAAATTGCACGGCGGCGAGCCGGCCAATTTTCTCGACGTGGGCGGCGGAGCAAATGTCGAACAAGTGACCGAGGCGTTTCGGATTATCCTGTCCGACAAGAATGTCAAGGCCGTGCTGGTCAACATCTTCGGCGGCATCATGCGTTGCACGACGATCGCCAATGCCCTGGTCGAAGCCTACAAAACCGTGGGCTTTAACGTGCCGCTGGTTGTAAGACTGGAAGGAACTGAAGTCGCCGAAGGCCGTAAGATTTTAGCGAACAGCGGGGTCGATATCATCGCTGCCGAAGGGCTGACCGACGCAGCTAAGAAGGTCGTCGCGGCCGTAGCGTGACGGCCATCGCTCGACTACGTTGCCACGATTGCTGCAGGTCAAAGGTATCGAATGAGTTGGTTATTGTTCTTAGATGAAAGTGGGCATGATCATAGGAACATGCCGTACGAAGTTCGCGGAGGTATCGCGCTCCACACAGGGCAATTATGGCCGTTTGTTAGGGCGATTCAACGATTGGAGCTCGATTGTTTTGGGTGTCAATTGCAACAGTTCGGTGGAGAGTTCAAGGGCAGTACTCTATTGGATCGAAAACGATTTCGTTTTGCACAGCAATCCAAGGTTATGGAACCGGCGACTCGGCAAAAGCATTGCAGGGCATTTCTGACCAAGGGCCTTGAAAAGAAGCCTCCTTCGCGATCTGAGTTCACTGCCTATGGTCAGGCATGTTTGGAAATGGCGAGAGGGATCTTTGAGTTATTGCGAGATCACGACGCAGTTATCATTGCCGGAGCGATACCGAGAGGTTCAAGACCGCCGCCTGGGCTTCAAGAACCTGAGTTCTTACGCAAGGATTATGTCTTCATTCTAGAAAGGTACTTTTACTTCCTCGATTCGAAAAAGGAACACGGATTGTTGGTCATTGACGAAGTCGACAAAAGCATCGATCGTAAGCTAATTCGTTGTTTGGAAGCGTATTTTTCACGAACTGCAGCCGGACGATATCGCACTTCCTGGATTGTCCCGTCTCCATTCTTCGTAGCCTCGGATATGACGTACCCCGTGCAAGCGGCTGATCTTTGCATCTACTGCATTAATTGGGGATTTCGGCTAGCAGGACAGGGAATGGATTCAACAACCCGATCGGAAATTGCCTACGAATTTGGCCCTTGGCTAAATCGCTTGCAATTTCGGGGAAAAGGCACTCGCGATGGAAACGCATTTGAGAGCTTCGGAATTTGCTTCATCCCGAATCCATTTGGCGCCGGCCGCGCATAAAAAAAGAGGTAAAGCAGTCGGGACCACCCTAAAGCAATCCCTCAGCAGAACCTCCAATAGTAATACTATCACAACATAGTAATTTTTCAAATCTCGAACTCCGCATTTCGCATTCATGTCCATCCTGATCAACAAAGTCACTCGCGTCATTTGCCAAGGCATTACCGGTAAGGTGGGCCAATTCCACACGCGCGGCTGCAAAGAATATGGCACAAACATGGTCGGCGGAGTGACTCCCGGCAAACGCGGCGAAACGGTCGAGGGCTTGCCCGTGTTCGACACCGTGGTCGACGCGGTTGCACAAACCGGCGCCGACGCGACGATGATCTTCGTCCCGCCGGCGTTCACAGCCGACGCGATTCTCGAAGCGGTCGACGCCGGCATCAAAACCATTTGCGCGATTACCGAGGGCGTGCCGGTCCTCGACATGGCCCGTGTCTATCCAATCGTCAAAGCATCGAAGAGTACATTGATCGGCCCGAACTGCCCAGGCGTGATCACTCCCGAGGAGTGTAAGATCGGCATCATGCCCGGCTACATTCATAAGCGGGGGCCGGTCGGTGTGATGAGTCGCTCCGGCACGTTGACGTATGAAGCGGTTTGGCAACTCACGAACCTCGGTCTTGGCCAATCGACGTGTGTCGGCTTGGGAGGCGACCCAATCGTGGGCATGTCGTTCGTTGATCTGCTGGCCCTGTTCGAGGCCGATCCAGCGACCGAAGCGATCTTGATGATGGGCGAAATCGGCGGCACCGCCGAAGAAGAAGCCGCCGCTTATGTCAGAGCGCATGTCACCAAGCCGGTCGCCGCGTTCATTGCCGGGCGTACCGCTCCGCCTGGCAAACGGATGGGCCACGCCGGTGCGATCATCAGCGGGGGCAAAGGCACCGCCGCCGATAAAGTGGCCGCTCTGACCGCGGCAGGCATCGAAATCGCCAACGGCCCGGCCGACATGGGCGAAGCGGTCAAACGCGCGATTGCACGCAAGTGAAAGTGAAATTATCGAAAACAAAGTTTGCGAGCCGACGGGATTAACCTGGACGAGCTTCCAATCGGAGGAAAATTTTTTTTCTCATTTTTTTTCGTTGCGTGGTTGCTACTATGCCGCGGAACGGTTAAGAAAAGAACGTTCTCAAGCAAGTATTTTTGGCGTCTGGACGAACGCCAACTTCAACTCAGTTGCCACGGATCGGCCGGCAGTTTTGCGGCACGTTGGCGACGGCCCGTCGTAGATTCCTTTGCGACCTGCCTAGCCCTGATCATTTTGGGCAGAATGGTTTGCTAAGGTCCAACGTATGACGCGCACGAATCGCTTTCTTCAACCACACGCCCGACGGATCAGCGTGACCTGCACGTTGGCGATTCTGCTGCTTGCTTACGGCGCACATTCTCACCCGGCAAGCGCCGCCGAGACGATCTGGATCAATCCGCTCGGCGGACTATTCGACACTCAAGCCAATTGGTCGAACGGTTTTCCATTCGGCACCCTCGAAGCAAAATTCGATCTGGCCGCCGCCTACACGGTCACGCTGACCAGCAATGCTTCCAGCGCGCGGCTGATTGTGAACGGCGGCGACGTGCGGCTGCATCTTAGCGGGCGAACGTATGGTTTATCCAACGCGGTTTGGGTGGGTGACTCGACGGACAAAACCGGGCAACTAACGCTAAGAAACGGCGCACTAAATGCCGGCAGCATCGAAGTCGGGCGCGACTCGGCCGATACGGGGCAGCTCATCATCGACACGGCCGCATCCGTGACGAACACCAACGCCACGATTGTTGGGCAATCCGGACAAGGCACGTTGTCCATCCAAAACGGCGGCCGACTCATCGATGGTTCGGCGATCATCGGCCGCGACGCCACCGCATTGGCAACCGCCACGGTAACAGGAGCCGGCAGCCAATGGACGACCGGCACGTTGCAAATCGGCCGTTCCGGAAATGGCACGCTTAACGTTTCCGGCGGCGGGCGACTCGTCAGCGGGATTGCACAAGTCGGCGCACTATCAGGCGGCACCGGTCGAATCGCTGTCTTGGGCAATAATTCGCTCTGGACTATCACGCAGGCATTCACGATTGGCGATCAGGGTTCCGGCAGTCTGACGATCGACGACGGCGGGACCGTCGAATCGCAATCGTCGACGACGCTAGGCTCATCGTTCGGCGCAAACGGCAATGTCGTCGTTCAGGGAGTCGGCTCGCGTTGGACCATCGCCGACACCTTATTAATCGCTAACGCCGGCACGGCGCAATTGTCGATTCTAGACGGCGCAGAAGTCACCAGCGGCGCAGTTCATCTTTCGTCCGCCGGCACCAGCCAGTCCACGGTTCGCATTTCCGGCATCAACTCGCGTTGGACGGTTGATGACGGCTTGTATCTCGGCGGCGCATTGTCGGCCGGAGGCGCAGCCGAACTTCGTGTCGAAACCGGCGCGACGCTAGTTACCGGAACCAGGTCCACTGCGCCGCTTAAAGTTTGGGACAACGGGCGATTGATCATTGCCGGCGGCACGCTACAAGCTCGACACTTCATCCAACGCGGAACTCTGGATTTTCGCAATGGCACGCTGCGTATCTCCGGCGGACAGTTCGACTCCGGCAATGCTTTCACGGTCGACGGCGACAATTTGACGGCGCTGCCCACGCTCGAACTGCTGGCCGGCGCTACGACGAACAATTTGTCATCGCTGACGATTGCCGACATCCGTCAGGCCAAGCTGTTGATCAGCGGCGGCGCGGCGGCCACGGTCAACGGCGATGTGATTCTTGGCCGCAACGTCGGCTCACACTCCGAAGTAGTGCTCGAACAGAATGGCCTGTTGAGTGCGCAAGGAATTGTCGGCGTCGGTGGTACCGCGACTGGCAGCGGCGGCAGTGCCGAAGTTGCGATTCGCAGTCACGCGCAACTCAACGCCGCCAACGCTGTTCGCCTTTGGCCGGGCGGAACGTTGCATCTCGACGGCGGCCTGATTTCCGCCGCCCAATTGCAATTCGACGGCGGACAATTCAACTTCTCTGCAGGAACCTTACGATTAACTTCGCCGGCAATCGCAACGCAAGCTTGGCTAGCAGGGGTATTGGGGCCTTCACGAACATTGATTGGTAGTCAGACGCTTGACTTGGCCGGCATGACGCTCAACGCACCGTTGGTCGTAAACGGAGGCTCCCTAATCTCGCAATCCTCGACCAACAATTCCCTTCTCGATCTAAAGTCGGGCACGATCGCCATCACTGGCTCCTCAACAAACGGCGCTCCAGGTTTGCTCAGCATCGCCAACGGCGCCAATGCATCGTTCGCGCAAGGCCTGATCAATCACGGTGAAATCGAACTCGTCGGCAGCACTGCGCTACTGCAAGGGGGCTTACTGGTAAATCAGGGAACAGTACTCGGGCGAGGTCGCATCGCCATGTCGCTCGATAATCGCGAAGCGGGCGAAGTCCGCGCGGTCGACGGAGATCGCCTCGTCTTTCAAGGACTTAGCAATGTTAGTGTCGGTCGCATTGAAGCCTCGACCGGTGCGGAGATCGAATTTACGTCATCTCTGACGAACGGCACCGGCGGTTTGCTCAACGCACGCGATGCCACGCTGCGTTTCCGCGGCGGTTTGATCAACGACGGCGCGATCGCGCTCACGACCGGCATTGCCTCGATTCTCGGCGACGTGCAAAACAACGTCACCGGCCGCGCGGTCATCTCGGGCAATGCCACGGTCATTTGGAACGACGACCTTGTGAACCAGGGCATCGTGCAAGTGACGACCGGTAGCACGGCGATCTATTTGGGCAGCGTCACCGGCGCAGGCGCGTTCACGGGCGGCGGCACCAATGCGTTTCTCGGCGACCTGCGTCCCGGCAACAGCCCAGGAGTTGTTGCGTTCGCAGGAAATGTTCAGTTGGGATCGACCAACAACTTGCAGATCGAAATCGGCGGCACGATCGCCGAAACACAACACGATCGTTTGGTCATCGCGGGTAACGCCGAGTTGGGTGGCACATTGGACTTGCGGTTGATCAATGGCCATCGACCCGTTGCAGGCGATCGATTTCAGATTCTGCAATTCAGTCAACGCAGCGGCATGTTTAATTCAATCACTCAACCGACCGGTGCCTCGCCGGTGCAGTTAGTGCCCATCTACGGTGCAACCGACGTCACACTATTCGCGGTCAAAAACGGTGTGAAGACATGGGCGCTCGACGCCGATGGTCCGGCGACGGCCCCGACGAACTGGTTCGGTGGAACTGCGCCCAATGCTGCCGGCGAGCGGATCGCTTTCACGACCGTGGCAACCGCCAATCGCAGAGTCACTCTTGTCTCGCCATTGACCGTGAGTGAGATCGAGTTCGATGACGATAATAACTACACCATTTCCGGACCGGAAACGCTGACGTTTCAACAAACCGGTTCAACCGCCGCTCGGTTGTCGGTGCAAGGCACACATGGTCACGGGACTCACGCGATCGACACGACGACCCGTTTGGCGAGCGATCTGATCATCGACCATCAAAGTAACGCCGATTTGCTTTTAACCGGTACGCTGCAAAACGAGTTGGGCAAGTTGCTCGTCAAAACCGGTTCGGGCACCATCGAGCTACAAGGCTCTCAACATTGGGGCGATGGAGCGCGAATTCATATCGAACAAGGCACATTCCGCTTTGCTTTGCCCGAGACCGCCACGACTCAAATCGGGGAGAATGCGGCGGCGCTGGTCGATGTCGGGGCGACGCTCGAACTCGCAGGCGATCGATCGGCGCTATGCGATTCGCTATCCGTTCCCGATCAACATCATCATGCTGATATCGAGAACCACGGCGCTCTTCTCGTATCGGGCGCACACCAATCCGCGGGCGAGATTCTCGGCACCGGCATGGTGACGCTCTCGGCGGATACCGATCTGACCGTTGACCGTATCGTGCAAAGGTCGCTCGTGATCGGCGCGGGAGCGAAGCTCACGATTCGACCGGATGGACGCATCGCTGCCGCGCTTACTAACTTTGAAGGTACGAACTCCGACAGCGTAACCGCCGTTCCCGAACCGCCGACGATGGTCTTGCTATTGCTTGCATTGCTTATCGCGGCGGCGATCCACGGCACACGGCGGCGATGCTGATTCTTACCTCGCTCCGCATATTAAGGACCGACCGATAAATAACGTCCCGATTTCGAATCTGCTAGCACGCCGAGAAGCAACTTCCTTCCTTTGCGTCTCTGCGCCTCTGCGCGAGGCTTTTCTTTCGTCCGC
>JAYTAU010000009.1:0-5850 GCA_043737375.1 Planctomycetia bacterium | reverse complement strand
CCGACGCCGTCGTGTTTTTTCGCCAAGCGGCGGGCCTTGCCGCTGGTATCGAGAATGCCGACTGCGTGATGTGCGACGCGGCGATTGCCGGGGATGCATTCGATCCCGCGCAGATACTTGTCTTTTTTCAGGTTCAGCGGAAACACAAAGTGATGATAAATGTCGCGCCCCTCGGCCGGAATCGTGAACGGTTTGTCCATCGAGAGCACCAAGTCCGGCTCGCCCAGTTGCCAGCCATCCTTAAACACCGGCTGCGGCGGCAGATCCTTGGCATCTCCCTCGGGCGTGCCGGCGTCGACCCATTTCTGAAACAACGCGATCTGTTTGTCGGAGAGCGTGCGAGCATCTTTGAATTCGCCCCACTCGGGGTGCGGCATCCAGGGGGGCATGATCCGCCGTTCGGTGATGCGGGCCAGTTGCTTGGCGCGCTTCTTGGCATCGGCATAGGTGAGCAGCGGAAACGGCCCGATGTCGTTGGCGCGATGGCAGGCCGCGCAGTGCGCGAACAAGATCGGCGCGATGTCGCGGTTAAAGGTCGGGCTGCTGGCGCGCGTTACTTCGCCCGCGGACTGATTCGCATCATCCGCCAAGGCAAGACCAGGAAAGAAAGTAGCGGCAACAATGAGGAACAACAGTGAGTCGACAAATAATCTCATTGCAAAAACCTCTGAGCGATGTGATTTTCAAAGCGAGCGGCCGGGTTTATTCCGGTCGAGAATTTGCCGCAAATGAACGCGGATGAACGCAAATCATAAAATCCTATTCGCGTTCATTTGCGTTTATTCGCGGCTATCTCCCATTTTCAACGGCGGCTGGTCGTCTGAATACTTTGGCTTGCGTCGCAAAAAATCTTTAAACGAGTCGCCCAGATTTGTGACCGGCGGGAAATCGATATCGCAACCGATCGCCTTGGTCTTCGGCACGGCAATTTTCTTGCCGGCCAGCACCGCGTTCAGCACGTCGCGCAGGTCGTGACTGGTGAGTTGCTCGCGCCGTTTGCCGAAGTCGATGTAGCGGTCGTCGATCCGACCTAAATACAAAACTTCGCCGTACAGCACCGCGCCCCGCTTGGAACCAAGGACCGCAACTTCCGGTTTAACCGTGGCTCCCGTCGCTCGGGCCCAAACCATCTGCGGGTCGAGCATCGCCAGGCAAGTAAAGCCATATTCCTTGGCGTGCTTGCGGGCATCGTCCAGCTTCAAATCGGCGTCGGCATAAACAATCGTGAACGCGATCTGCTTGGGCGTGTATTCGTCGCTGATGCGCGAGATTTCTTTGGCATATGAATTCGAAATCGGGCAGTCATGGCCCAGAAAAAACAGTACGGTCGCTTTGGTATCTTCCGGCTTAGGCAACCAAAATTCATCGCCATGCACGATGACGAAGTCGTGGAGGAAAGTCTTGGCCGTTGCGTTTTTCACGACGTCGGATGTTGGCGGTATTTCAGGTAGCGCAGCGTCGACTCGCATCTGAAACAAAAACACAACAATCGTAAAACTAATCAGCGTAAGAGATCGCAATTGGCCAGTCCACAGGATTATCGAATTCAACAAACAGACGTTGGATTTACCTCAGTTGCTTTCGCTTTGTTTCAATCCTTATTTGATGGCCGCAACAAGTTCCTCGACAGACATGCCGATGTCACGGGCGATCTTTCGTAGCAGTGCCGGAGATATATCGCGACCTTTGTGAAAAGGGACCGTGGTCCCACGTCCGTCCAGATGGCGAAATTGCTTATGCGAGCCACGCTGCCGGACCTCGCTGAAGCCCAGAAATTTAAGGCGAGTCACAACTTCTTGCGGCTTGAGTACTGGCAACGTGCCCATCGTTAAGCTACCTGCACATTCTGAATACCGACAAATTCAGAGTGGAGCGTCGGCTCGCCATCTTCGAGCAACATGGCAATGACTTCAGCCATGTTCCGCTGAAGCTCGTCGAGTGATTCGCCTTGTGAATGCGCCCCGGCAAAACCCGGGACATGGCCGACAAGCAGCCCGGTGTCCGAACAACGTTCGATGACTACGGTAAAGGATTGCATGTTTGAAGACTCCTGCTCGGGATGCGATGCTATTATAAACTGCCCAACAGTTGCCGCAGGGCTCGAATGCGTCGCGCTCGCCCATCATTTGGTCGGCGCGATTCCAGTCGTGTGATTTCTGAGTAGATGTTGCGTCGGCGATGTTGCCGGCGCAGATAGTCAGTTTCGGTCTTGATGATTGCGCCACTTTGGATGTCAGAAAGTAGTTTACTCCATGCCTTGATCTGATTCCTTGGCGGCACACGCAATTTGTAGCCAAGATATAGTGTTGGCCGGCCGCAACTCGGACACGGCACAATGGTCTCCATCGACGTCGACGTTCTGACCGTGCGCACCGTTCTGCGACATTCGAAGCAGGCCCAGGTTCGGTTTCTCATAAGTGCACTTTGCCTGTTAGACCGTGATTTTCACTCGCTTGCGTCGAGTCCTCGAGTTTGTAATCTTGCGAAAACTCGGCTCGAAATCAACTGACGAGTATCGAATCTCATGTTTGGGGCAAGGCCAGGAATTGCGTTCCATCCTCGAATGGCGGTAATCGCTTCCGGGATGCGGCCAAAAACCACTCAACTGCTTCTAAGGGAATTTCGTTATTGAACGTATTCAAGAAGACTGTGTTATTCGCATCGCAACGAAAAAGCTCCGCGACAACGTTACCCCTTCGATCGATAAGTTCCGCTCCAAGTCCGTCGCGAATCACATCAGAAGCGATCTGAATACCCCAACCATGCATTTGACATGTCTCCTCGTGTTGTTCCGAAAAATTCTTTCATTTGTTTGTACCAACATTCATTCCTCCACGCTTCATATGAGCGTGGGAAGGAGACTTACGACAAGTCCTCCACAAAAGTTGGTGCAACGCTCAAATACGAGCTCAAACGAAGGGAACTCTACCATGTTGCGAAAGATCTTGTTCACTGCGGTTCCGGTTGTCGCTGTCGCCGTCGCTCTGTTGGCTTCCAGCAAATCCAGCAAGCCCAGCTCAATCGCGTTAGACAATGTCGAAATGAGCAATAGCCAATTCCAGACCGTCGCTTGGGGTAACCAATACGGCGGCAGCGGAATGGGTAACGGAAGCGGCAAAGGCAATGGCAATGGCAGCGGCAAAGGAAACGGTAGCGGAAAAGGCAACGGCGGCGGGATGGGCAATGGAACCGGACCTGGTACCGGCAAGGGCAACGGACAAGGCAACGGCCAACAGCACAACCAGTACGGCGGGTCGTCGTTCAACGGCAAGTTTAACGGCGGGAAGTACGGCGAGTACGGCAACCAATTTGGTGGCAAGTACGGCCAAAACAGCGAGTACGGGAAGTACGGCAATCAGTTCGGCGGCAAGTGGGGTCAACCCGATTGCGGACCGTACTACCCTCCGAAGTATCCCGATTGCGGACCGAAGTACCCGCCGCAGTATCCCGATTGCGGACCTTACGGGTGCCCTCCGCCGAAGTCCGATTGCGGCCCCTACGGCTGCCCTCCGTACAGCGGCAACAGCTACACCGGCAACAGCATCTACGGTGGCAATAGCTGGAGCGGCAACAGCGTCTACGGTGGCGACAACTTCGGTGTCAGCCGGATGGCTCGCTAGGGTGATAAGAAACTTTGGTTCGCTGGACAGGAGGTCCTAACCAACCGAGTCTTAAGCATGGCGTCTGCGATCACATCGATCGTACGACGCCATGCTTCGTTGTAGGAACGGGGTGAGCGACGAGCATCGAGGGGTGATTGGGTACGTGCTGCGCGACGAACCGAATAGAGCGAACGGAGTGCGGCCCGGTGGCCAAGCGACGCCCCGATGCGTATTCTTAGAGTTGCGGACGACTGAATCGCGATCACTGATCGCGGCATTACAAAAGGCGTCGCATTCCCCACTCCCCATTCCCAACTCCCCACTTGCTCCGTGCAGTTCCAACTCACTAGCCCGTTTCAGCCCGCCGGCGATCAGCCGCAGGCCATTGCCGCCTTGCTCGATGGTTTGAAGGACGGTCGCAAGCATCAAACCTTGATGGGCGTGACCGGCTCGGGCAAGACGTTTACCATGGCCAACGTCATTCAGGCCACGCAACGGCCGACGCTGGTCCTCTCGCACAATAAGACCCTGGCCGCGCAACTCTACAGCGAGTTCAAAGAGTTTTTTCCGCTAAACGCAGTGCATTATTTCGTCAGCTATTACGACTATTACCAGCCCGAAGCCTATATCCCGCAGCGCGACATCTATATCGAGAAGGATGCTTCGATCAATCAAGAGATCGACCGACTGCGATTGGCCAGCACCAGTGCCCTGGTCAGTCGGCGCGATGTGATCATCGTCGCCAGCGTATCCTGTATTTATGGATTAGGCTCACCCGACGATTACCGCGCAATGATGGTCGGCCTGCATCGTAAGCAACAAATCGATCGCGACGAGGTGCTGCGCAAGCTGGTGGATGTGCAGTACGAACGCAACGATATCGAGTTCGCGCGCGGCAAGTTTCGCGTCCGCGGCGATTGCGTCGAGATTTGGCCGTCGTACGAAGAGTACGCCTACCGCATCGAATTTTGGGGCGACGAAGTCGAACAGCTTTCGTTCATCAACCCGACCAGCGGCGAGATCATCAGTCGCGAGGAGCAATTGTTCATCTACCCGGCCAAGCACTTCGTGCTGCCCGAGTCGCGCATCGAACAAGCCGTGCAAGCCATCAAACAAGAACTGGACGAGCGGCTCGAGCTATTTCGCAATCAGGGCAAGCTGCTCGAAGCGCAGCGGCTGAATGCGCGGACGCGGTTCGACATCGAAATGCTGCAAGAAGTCGGTTACTGTCCCGGCGTCGAAAACTACAGCCGCCCGCTATCGGGCCGCGCACAGGGGACCACGCCCGACACGCTGTACAGCTTTTTCCCTAAGGACTTTTTGCTGTTCGTCGACGAGGCGCACGTCACGGTGCCGCAGGTCCGCGGAATGTTTTTCGGTGATCTCAGCCGCAAGACGACGTTGGTCGAACACGGATTCCGTTTGCCCAGCGCATTGGACAATCGGCCGATGAAATTCGAAGAGTGGGAACAAAAGATCGATCAGGCGATTTATGTTTCGGCCACGCCCGGGCCCTACGAGCTGGGAAAAAGCGGCGGCGAAGTGGTCGAGCAAGTGATCCGACCGACGGGGCTGTTGGACCCGATCATCGAAGTCCACCCCGCTCGCGGGCAAGTGCCGCATTTGGTCGCGCAAATTAACGAGCGGGCTGCGGCCGGTGAGCGCGTGCTGGTCACGGCGCTGACCAAACGCTTGGCCGAGGATCTGTCGTTCTACATTTGCGAGCAAGGCATCCGCTGCAAGTGGCTGCATAGCGAATTAGACGCTTTCGAGCGTGTCGAACTGTTGCGCGATCTGCGCGAAGGTAAATTCGACGCGCTAGTCGGCGTCAATCTGTTGCGCGAGGGGCTCGACTTGCCCGAGGTGTCGATGGTCGCGATTCTCGACGCCGACAAAGAGGGTTTTTTGCGCAATGAAACCTCGCTGATGCAAACGATCGGCCGCGCGGCACGCAATGTGAATGCCAAGGTGATTCTATATGCCGACCGTGTGACCGACTCGATGCAGCGCGCGATCGAAGAGACGCGGCGTCGCCGCTCGATTCAAGAAGATTACAACCGGCAACACAACATTACGCCCGAGACGATCAAGAAGACGATTCACCGCGGCATCGAGTCCGAGGCGGCCGCGCATCAAAAAGCCAACGCCATGGTCGGCCGCACCGACGAGGTGCAATACATCACCGAGGAATACATTTCCGAACTCGAGGCCGAAATGTTTGCCGCGGCCGAGGGGCTGGAGTTCGAGC
>JAYTAU010000008.1:0-14204 GCA_043737375.1 Planctomycetia bacterium | reverse complement strand
GCTGGGCTATCGCATCAAGCTGTTGGCCGTCGCGCAACTGCAAGGGAGCAAGCTCGAAATTCATGTCTCGCCGACGCTGACCAAAATCGGCACGCCGCTGGCCGAAGTCCGCGGGGCGTATAACGCGCTGGCCGTGATGGGCGACGCAGTCGGCCGGCTGTTTTATCATGGTCTGGGTGCGGGGCAGATGCCAACCGCCTCGGCCGTGGTCGCCGATATGATCGACATGGTCGTGGGCCGTTCGCAAATCACGTTTCGCACGTTGGAGCTTTGGTCGCATCACGAAGCGCCGGTCGAACAGCTTGCCCACTGCGAATCGCAAGGGAGATTTTACTTGCGATTTAACGTCGAAGATCGGCCGGGCGTGTTGTCCGAGATCACCGGCGCGTTGGGTCAGCACGGCATTTCCATCGCGTCGGTCATTCAGCACGAAGCCGGCGACAACGGCGATCGTCTGGTGCCGCTCGTGATCATGACGCACGCTGCCAGCGAAGGGGCGGTATGTGCCGCGGTCGATCAGATCGATGGGCTGAATTGCGTGCGCCCGACCAGCGTGCGGATGCGCGTGCATGGCCGAGGGTAGGGGTTAGGAGTTAGGGGTCAGGATTTAGGGGATCGGGGATCAGAGACGGTAAAAGTTGATGAGTCACGTTCGCAAAATTAGCGCCGTTGACTACAGTGCCTTACATTCCCCATTCCGATTTCCCCATTTAGTTCATCATTCGTCATCAGAGCTTAGTCATTGAATGAAGTACGCCATCATTATTCCCGACGGCACCGCCGATGAGCCGCAGGCTTCGCTCGGCGGACGTACGCCGCTGCAAGCCGCGCGAACCCCGGCGATGGATGCCATCGCGCGGGCCGGCGTCGTCGGCCGCGCGAACCACGTACCGCGGACGCTGCCGGCCGGTTCCGACGTGGCTTGCATGAGCTTATTGGGTTACGACCCGATCGCCAATTTCTCGGGCCGGGCGCCACTCGAAGCCGCCGCGCAGGGTATCGAATTGGGCAAGGACGATTGGGCGGTACGTTGCAACCTGGTCACTGTGCAAGAACAGACGATGCGCGACTTCACGGCCGATCACATCTCGACCGAGGAAGCGACCGTGCTATTGGCCACCGCTCAAGAACGCCTGGGCAGCGACGAATTGGAGTTTGTGCCCGGCGTCAGCTATCGCAATTTGTTGTTGTGGCGCGGCACCAAACGTGCCGCGCCGTTCTCGATGGATACACGCGCTACACCGCCGCACGACCTAACGGACAAGAGCGTGTTGGATGATTACCCGCGCGGGCCGGGTAGTTCGCTGTTGAATCAATTGATGAGCGACACGGTCGATCTGTTTGCGGACCATCCGGTGAACGTCGCCCGGAAGAACGCGGGCAAACTGCCGGCAACCAATGTTTGGTTGTGGGGTCAGGGCCGCACGCCGGAGCTTACGCCGTTCAAGACCGCGTATGGGCGTACCGGCAAAATGATCACGGCGGTCGATCTGTTGCGTGGGCTGGCGGCGTTGATCGGTTGGGACCGCATCGAAGTGCCCGGCGCGACTGGCTATACCGACACCGACTACGCAGCCAAGGGTCGATATGCGATCGATGCGCTCGCTTCGACTGACATGATTTGCGTGCATGTCGAAGCGACCGATGAAGCCTCGCACGAGGGAGACACCGCGGGCAAGGTCCGTGCGCTCGAAGCGATTGACGAACAGATTGTCGCTCCGCTGCTCGAGGCATTGAAAAAGCAGGGCGAGTATCGCATTTTGGTTTGCCCCGATCACCCGACGCCGATTCGCTTGAAGACGCACAGCCACGGGCCGGTGCCGTTTGCGATCGCGGGAACAGGTGTGTCGGCGGATGCTGCGAGCGAGTATCACGAAGTGTCGGCTGGCGCGTCGGCATTATCGTTTGACGAAGGCTGGCGGTTGATGCGATACTTTTTGGATTTGCAGAAGTAATTGAAGTTGGTGCCTTTCCTCTCGTTCCCACGCTCCGCGTGGGAATGCTTGGTCGGTCGCTCCGCGGCCATTCCGAGTCAAGTGGACGCGGAGCGTCCGAGAGTGCGTTACCACGGGGACCGTGGTAACGAGAATAATTGTTCACCCTCACCCTCACCGCTCGTTCCTCGCTGCCTCTCCCAGAGGGAGAGGGATGAGATAAGGTTACCCCACGCTCCAATTCGTAGATCCCGAACTCAGTCACTCCACACTTCCCACTCCGCACTTCCCCCACATGCCGCTCATCGTTCAAAAATTCGGCGGCACCAGCGTCGCCGATACGCAAAAGATTCTGGCCGCCGCGCGTAAAGCCATTCGTGCTCAACAACAGGGCAATCAGGTCGTCATGGTCGTCAGTGCCATGGGGCACAACACCGACATGCTGGTGGACCTGGCCCATCAGATTTCCGATCGGCCCAACGCCCGCGAGATGGATATGCTGCTCTCGACCGGCGAGCAAGTCAGTGTCGCGCTGATGGCGATGGCCATTCAGTCGCTCGGCGCCAAGGCGATCAGCCTGACCGGCGCGCAGATCGGCATCAAGACCGACAGCACGCACACGAAAGCCCGCATTCAATCGATCTCGACCGATCGGATGCGAAAGTTTCTCAACGAAGGCAACATCGTCATTGCCGCGGGTTTTCAGGGCACCGACGAAGATTTCAATATCACCACGCTCGGCCGCGGCGGCAGCGACACGACCGCCGTGGCGCTGGCGGCGGTGCTGCGGGCCGATACCTGCGAGATTTACACCGACGTCGACGGAGTGTACACGACCGATCCGCGACTACTGCCCGAGGCGCGCCGCGTGCGTCAGATCAGCTATGACGAAATGCTGGAGCTAGCCAGCTTGGGCGCGGGCGTGATGCATAGCCGGTCTATCGAGTTCGGCAAGAAGTTCTCGGTGCCGATTCACGTCCGCGGCAGTTTTTCGGACATTACCGGCACAATGATCGTGGCCGAGCCCGAGGATGCCAATCAGGCGGTCTGCGGCGCGGCGCTGGTCAAGGATGAAGCGCGGATCACGATCGAAGGGGTGCCCGATCGGCCGGGCGTGAGCTACGCGATCTTCTCGAAGATCGCGGCGCGGCGAATCGCGGTCGACATGATCGTGCAGAATATCGGCGCGGGCGGCCGCGCGACGATTTCGTTCACGGTCCCGCGCGAGGAACTCAACGCGGCGCTCGAAGCCACGCAAGAAGCAGCCGCCGAGATCGGCGCGCTGGACGTTTCGCACGACGACAGCGTAGCCAAGGTCTCGGTCGTGGGGTTGGGCATGGCAAGGCAAACGGGCGTCGCGCAGCGAATGTTCCGCGCCTTGGCCGAGGCGGGCGTCAATATTCTGGCGATCACAACCAGCGAAATCAAGATCTCGATTCTGTGCAGTCGCGATCAGGCTCAATCGGCGGTGCGAGTCGTTCACAAAGTGTTCGATCTGGCGAAAGAGCCGGTCGTCAAGCCGGTCAAACCCGTTACGGGTCAGCCTGCCAACGGTGTCACCGCGCTGGAAGTGGTCCGCCGGCTGCAAGGCATGGAGGATCTGACGATCGACGAGATTACGCTCGATGAAACACAGGGCCGCGTGACTATTTTGGGCGTGCCGAACAAGCCTGGAATCGCGGCGGCGGTGTTCGAAGAAGTGGCCAAGGCGGGCGTGTTTGTCGATATGATCGTGCAGAGCTTTGGCAAGGAAACGACCGCAAACATCAGCTTCACGGTGCCTCAGGCTGATCTGCAAAAGAGCGTCGATGTCGCACAGAAACTGGCCAAACAATTCGGTTGCGCCGGTGTAAACGACTCGCCCAAGGTGGCCAAGCTCTCGGTCCTGGGGATCGGTATACGAAGCAACACCAGCGTGGCGATTCGAATGTTTCAGTCGCTCTCGGACGTAGGCATTAATGTCGACATGATGAGCACCAGCGAAGTGCGGCTCAATGTGGTCGTCGATGGCACGCGCGGCGGGCAGGCGCTGGAGACGCTGCAGAAAGTGTTTGCCGCGGCACTGTAGATACGATGCATCGGTTTCAGCCCCCGGCTTTGCCGGGGGACAGATGATCGTTGACGGTCGATCCTCCAACAGAAGTTCGACGTCAACTTGTTAACAATCCCCCGGCGAAGCCGGGGGCTGAGGCGTGCCGCCGTATTGGACAAGCAACGTTTCCATCTGCCGATCGAACTGGCCGCGGGTTAGCACCGTGTCACAGCCGGCGTTGGTGGCGGCTGCTAAGCGGGCTTCGTGCACGTGCGGCGCGTACGCGACGATGGCCGCATCGTGCGCGACCGCTTTGATGCGTGAGACGGCATCGGCGGCGTCGACATTGTTCATCGACAGATCCAAGATGACCAGTCGCACTGAATCGCCGGCGATCCTCGCGATCGCGGCATCGACGGACGAAACGCCACTGACGGCAATCCCCAACCGCTGTCCGGCGGCGGCAACACGGGATGAAAAAATCAGATCGGCGGTGAGAAAGAGAACGGACACTGAAGCAGGGGTTAGGGATCGGGAATCAGGGAGGCGACAGTTAAGTGCGGAGTGTGAAGTTGGTAGTGCGGAGTGGTTACGTTCGACAGCCGTTGGAGCGGAACTCTACGACGTAGCGGCAACTGATAACTGACAATCTAACACTCTCGCCTCAAACCGCCTCCGGCCCATGCACTTCGCCGAACATCTGCACCGTCTCCAGCGCCGGCAGTACGAAAATCTTGCCGTCGCCGATTTGTCCTTCGGGCCCGGTGCGCGCCGCTTCGACAATCGTATCGATCGTACGGTCGAGAAAGTCGTCGTTGACCATGATCTCCAGCGCGATCTTACGCAATAGCTGAGATTTGTATTCGTGGCCGCGATACATTTCAGTCTGTCCGCGCTGCCTGCCGAAACCCTGAGCATCGCAAACCGTCATTCGCGTCACAGCAATCGCATTGAGCGCTTCGCGAACGGCATTGAGCTTGGTCGGTTGAATAACGGCGATGATGAGTTTCATGCGTGCAAATCGCAACAACGCTATGGGCGGCTGTCTTTTGCGACAGCATAACATAGTGAGGGCGGAGCCGAAACGGAAAAGCATACCCAGTGCCGATATGCGGCCGCAGTGAGTACGTCGCCGATTGCCCCCTGAGTTATGTTGCGGGGTTCCAGATGGTAACGCCCGTTTCTGTCGCCGCGCGAATCAAGGCACGGTCGATCGTTGCTAACGATGCTCCTCGTCGCTGTGCCAATTCAAGGTAGGCGGCGTCGTAAACCGTGAGCGTGTGCTGACGGGCCAACGCCATCAGTGCAGACTCGCTCGGCTGGTCGTCCACCTCGAAAGGCAGGACTTCCAGATCGGCCAGAAACGTTGCAGTTTGTTCAGCCGCGATGCGACCACGTCGTTCGCCCATCAGCAAAGCATTTCTCACTTCGAACCAAAACAGCGTCGGCACAACGGCTTGATTTTCAGCAATCGCGTCAAGCAACGAGTGACCATAGGCGGTGTCTTCGTCGTCGTAAGCGAGACTCAAAATCGCCGAGGCGTCGGGAATGATCGCTATTAGAACCGATGCCCGTCATGCCTCAGGCTCAGTAATTCATCCTTACTGACACCACGGAATAACCCACGCATGCCCTTAAGACGCTCGACCGCGTCGGCGATCGCTTGCGAATCACGAATTGTGTCGGGCGGCACCAATTTTCCGACCGGTTGGCCGTGTTTTGTGATCTGGAAAGTCTCGCCGTGCTCGGTTCGATTCAGCAACTCGCTGAATCGAGTTTGTGCGTCAAGTGCTCCAATTGTCTCCATGGAGATTCCTCGGATCGATTCTGAAATGCACTTTACTATATCGGGATCTGCTACGGCCGCGACAGCGCCAGCTTGGCATCCATCACCTTACCGATGCGATTGGCCGATTCGGCCAAATGTGCCTTGGTGTAGGTATCCAAGTTCACGTTGCCAGCCAGCAGCTTGTTGATTCGTTCTTGCAGCGATTTCAATTCCATAAACGCCACACTTTGACAATCGGCCGGAGCGCTGGTCTCGCCCAGGGCAATCTGCGAGAGCCGCTGCAAGTAAATGCGTTGCAAGTTGCGACGCAAGGAGCTGATTGCCGGTTTGCGCTCGGTATATTGGCCGGCTTGCAGCTTTTCGGTCTCGCCGTAAATCGTGCCGGTCAGCCGCCGAATCAACTCGGCCGTGGTAAACGCATCTTGGTCGGATGGCACTTTCAATTCGGAATCATAAATACGTTGCAACGTCAGTGGCGAAAGCAGTTGCAGCAGAATTCGCTCTTGCCACATCGCAATCGTCTCGTGGACCGGGTAATCGCTGCGCAGCACCGGGCGCGTGCCCCAATGCATCCAACGCGACGCCGCCAGGTGGTTGTACAAGTTCGGCGGAAACTGAAACGGTACGTCGCTGAACACGCGCTCTTCAAGCAGCGCCAGCGCGTCGCGTTGTTTTTGCGGTTCGACCACGGTATACGGCGGCTGAGCGTTGGCATCGCCCTTGTGACTTCGGCTGACGTAGAGGCCGCCCACATTGCGGGATGCATAAAACATCGACGAACCATACTGCGCCAACAGCACGCCGAACGTCCGCCGCGCTTGCTGATAACCTTCGCCGTCCTTGACCATGCGATCGAGAATCGTCGGCCATAGTTCGGCAATCAACTTGGAACGCTGCTTGGCGTATTCGAGCGTGTCCTTGCCCATGTCGAACCGATTGCTGAGTGGGTCGGGGTCGATGCCGCGCGTGTCTTCGTCGGTCGAGTACAGCAACATCGGCTCGCCGCTGCGGGCTGCGATCTTTTTCAAATCGCTGACTTCGCCCTCGGTCGAACCGGCTGCAACCGGCTTGTAGCCGTATTCGATCGCCCACATGTCGTAGGGGCCGATGGTCTGCGAGTAGTAGTCGCCCTGCTTGACGCCCTTGGGGGCGATGTTGGCCGGCGTATAATCCATCACCGAGCCGGTCAGACCGGTATCCTTGGTCTTCTCGGTGTTGTTGAGTTCTTCGAGCGTGTAGATGGCGCTGCTCTTGAAGTTGTGGCGCAAGCCAAGCGTATGCCCGACTTCATGCATGGTGACTTCCTTGAGCCCTTGCATGATCAGCTTTTCTTTCTCGGCTTCGCTTTGCGGGCCGGCTTCCTTAGCGGCAAACACAGCCTCGCCGAAGGCAAAATCGCGTGCCCGACCGGTGCTGAGCTGACAATCGGGGCAGAAAGCCGACAGCGGATCGCCCCGATGCTTGGTCTTCAGCAGCATGTCTTCATACGACTTCAGATCGAGCGGCCCGCCTGTCATGGCCGCGATGCTTTGCGGGCTGAAGGTCTCGTATTCGTGCTTCCAGGCTTGCAAAAAGTCGGCGTCGAAAATAATGTCGGCGTCCAAAATCTGTCCCGTCAACGGATTGACTCGCGACGGACCCATCGCAAAACCGGCGCTGGCCGTGATCCAACGGAAGGTGTTGTAGTTAATATCTTCGGGGTCCCAATCGGCATTGTCGGGCTGTTGCCGGACTTCGATCGCGTTGACGTAGCCCGCTTTCTCGAAGGCCTTGTTCCATTCCAAAATGCCGTCGCGGATCGGCTTGCGATATTTGTAGGGCACCGTCTTTTCGAGCCAGAAGATAATCGGCTTCTTGGGGGGCGACATATCGGCGCCGGGATCGGCCTTGGCCAAGTCCCAGCGATTGATGTATCGCACAAAACGATCGTCGTCGGTCTTCTTGGAGTAGTCCTTAAGCACCGTCATGAAATAACCGATCCGATCGTCGGCCAAACGGGGACGATAACCGGTCTGCGGCAATGCGCTAATCGAATAATGCACGTTGATCGTGGCGCCGCGGCTGTCGGCAACCGAATCGATGTCGAGCAAGCCGCTCGAAGCGTAAGTCGCGGCGACTTCGAGTTCCATGTTGTCGGCATAGCCTTTGACAGCCGCCCAATTCGACTTGCCCGATGAGAACATAAAGCCGGGCAGTGCCTGCGAAATTTGCGGCAGATCGCTCATGAACACGCTGGTCAAATCGACCACGTGGCCGCCGTTGGGCCCGGTCGTGCTGATCGGTACGCTGAACAACACGCTGTCGGTGTAGGCCAAACTGACGGCCTTGTCTTCGGGGCTGCCTTTGTTGGCGGTAAAGCGAACATTGCGGCGCACGATGCGAATGGTGTCGTCGACTTTGCGGAACTGCCAGACCCAGTCATCGCCAAAACCCCAGCTCATACCGCCGAGCAACGGATTTTGCCCGATCCCCTTGGCGATCGAAATGACGATAATAAAATCGCGATTGAGATGCGACGAACTAAGTTCGGCAAACAGCGTGTTCTCTTTCTGATAAAGCGGGATCAGGCCCGTGATCGGTTTGGCATCTTTTAGGACGACGCTGTGCGGCGGATACTTAGGTTTTGGCGTTTCGCTACTTCCAGCAACAGCAGCGGCAGCCGCTGCACCGATCGGCGTGGCTTGGACCTCGTTCTTTACAGCGTCAGTTTTGGCGGCGTCCGCTTTAGCAGCCGCATCGGGCGCGGGTTTGACATCTTGCCCTTGCGCGGCAAACGGAACTCCCAAGGCAAACACCAAAGTAACAATCAACACGCCTGAAAGGCGACCGCCCAAAAAGCAAGCTCGATTCATACTGATGACCTTCTCAAGAGTTGCCGCGAAAAATTGTTTGGCATGGCCCAGGTTCGGACTAGCCACGGTTCAATTGGTTGAGACTAAATTTCTTCCCACTAGTAGAATTCTCACAACACCGTTCGTCAAATATACCGCATCTTGCCCCGACAAGTATATCTACGTAGGAAATCGACCTTGTTCGCAGATAAATTGGAAAAGTTTGCCTAGTCCGTGCTAAGCAACACGACCGTCATGCCCGCGCGGTCGCAATGATCCCATCCGCTTGTATCATACAGGGTTGGCTGGACGATGGTTCCGCATAACGCGATTTTGCGGGTATTGCGGGGCGGGCGCGAAAGGGTATACGAACTTGTAACAGAGGCCCCCTGTCCAGGTACGGTCGGAAAAGTTCGCCGGAAGTAACGGCGCCTACGGTCAACGAAAAAAGCTTTTGCGATGCTGCGAAATGCCTAGCTTTGATTCAATTCGACAGCTTTTATCGGCGTGGCCGGAGGATTGTCGGCCCGGCGACGGTGGCTTGACTGCTATCGAAGCGCTGGGCGGAGCCGGCGGTTTTAGCGGTGCCGAGCTATGGCGACTGATTACCCCGCGAGGAAAATTGTGTCTGCGGCGCTGGCCCGCGGAAGGGCCAGATCCAGAGCGTTTGGCGTGGATTCATGCGGTGCTAAGCCATGTCGCAGGGCAGGGGATTGCCATGGTTCCCGTCCCTTTGCCGGTGAGACCGGATTTTTGCGGGATGGCCGACTCGATTGCCAATTCCAGGGCCACGTTTCTTGAAAACGACGGGCGACTTTGGGAGTTGGCCCCCTGGATGCCGGGCCGAGCTGATTACCACGTTGACCCACGGCCTGAAAAACTGACAGCGGCGATGGTTGCTTTGGCGCGATTTCACATCGCCGTAGCGACATTCGAGCCTCAAGGCTCGAGCCTCCAGCCAACTGCCTCCTCGCACATTGAGTCATCGCCTGGCATTCAGCAGCGGCTGACGCAGGTCGAACGGCTGCTAGACGGCGACTTCGAGCGGATGCGGTTCGCGGTGCAAAACATGTCGGGCTGGCCGAAGTTTTCGCAACTAGCCAACGAACTGCTACGGTTAATCGAGCCTCGCTTGGAAATGCTCCAGCGGCAGTTGGCGGCGGTCGTAGCATTGCCCTTGGTATTGCAGCCTTGCCTGCGCGACATTTGGCACGACCACGTGCTATTCGAAGAAAATGTGGTAACAGGCATCGTCGATTTCGGAGCGATGCGCGTCGAATCACCTGCCGGCGACGTGGCCCGTCTGTTGGGCAGCTTATGCGGCCAGGATCGGGCAGGTGCTTGGGCTGCCGGAATAGCGGCTTATGAAACCGTGCGTCCGATTGCCGTATCAGAACTGAAGCTGCTTAACGTGTTTGAGAATTCAACTAACGTGTTGAGTGGGGTGAATTGGATAAAATGGGTCGCTATCGAGGGTCGGCAATTTAACGACCCAACGGCCGTCTACAAGCGTATGGAAGAGATTGCCCGGGCACTGCGGGGTTAGATCAGTACAAATGCTGTCGTTCTTGCTCCGATTGACCGAGTGCGAAAAATATCGCTAGACTTGGCTACTATTGAGGGGGCGTGTCAGCTTATGCCGAATAAGTAGATAGTGCGGCGATTGACGATACCCAAAGCTACGCGGAGTTTCATCGTTCGCCGTCTAGGCCGGTCATCGTTGTAGTGGTACGCAAGTAACAACTTCGAACGAAAGTCGATCCATAAACCTATGGAACTAGCAACTCATCATCGGCCATCTCGCAATCTGGCAGCGCTGTGTTTCAGAGCAATACCGGCTCTGCTGACAATAACGTTTATTTGCGCTTCACTGCCGGCGTATGGGCAAGATTTTTCGCTCGCCGGAGCAGTTGAAAAACCGGCAGCCGGCACGCATCGCGGAGTCAATGGCCATTCCGAGCTAAGCGGGTGGATCGAGCCGGCCGTCGCCGCGCCGGGCGAAACGGTCAAACTGATCCTCGAAGCCACCCCACTTGACGGATTTCACCTGTATGCCCTGGCATGGAAACCCCGCAGTGGGAACAAGCCTGTGCTGATCGTCGTGAACGAGCCCGGCGGTTTGACCGTGGGCACGACCGTGGCGGATCAAAAGCCAAAGTCGAAACAAATCGATGGCGGAACGGTGGACGTGCATTTGACGAAAGTTCGTTGGACGACCGATTTATCGATACCGCAGGATGCCGCGCCTGGAGTGGTTTCGATCGGCGGTTTGATCGAGTATCAGACCTGTTCCAGCGCGACCTGCGATATGCCGGCCGCGGCAAGGTTTCAGGCCAAATTAACCATTGGCCAAATGCCCATTAGCCTTGGCAGCGAATCTATTCAACGTGTCCCGCTGGATTTTACCAAAGCCAACTACGCGGACGTTGAAAAGTTGGCCGCCGCGCGACCAGACATCGCTCCCGAACAACCAGCAGCGACTCGCAGCGACGCATCCTCAGGCCCGGTAGGGTTCGATGAAAACCAGCTGCGCTTGGCCGGCGATGGCGAGCCGGATCGCGGGTTGTTGTACTACCTGGCATTTGGCTTTCTGGGCGGCATCATATTGAATTTGATGCCCTGCGTGTTGCCGGTCGTAGGGCTGAAGATTCTCTCGTTTGTCGAGCAGAGTCAGCACGATCGCTGGCGGGTGATCAAGCTCAATCTCTGGTACACGGCGGGCTTGATGTCCGTGTTTTTGGCTTTGGCCACCGTGCCGGTCGTCACGCAGTTGGCTTTCAACACAACGTTTGTGTGGGGCCAGCAGTTCGGTAACGACGCGTTCAACATCGCGTTGGCGGCAATCGTGTTCGTCATGGCACTTAGCATGTTGGGCGTTTGGGAGATTCCGATCCCGGGTTTCATCGGCAGCAGCAAGGCCCACGGGCTAACCTCGCGCGAAGGGGTGTCCGGCGCATTCTTCAAGGGAGTGATCACCACGCTGTTGGCTACGCCCTGTACGGGACCCTTCATGGCGACGGCCATCAGTTGGGCGCTGCGTCAGCCGCCCATCGTAATTTACTTAGTGTTCGGCAGCGTGGGTTTGGGAATGGCCAGCCCGTACTTGGTCATCGGCGCGTTTCCCAAGCTCGTGCGGTTTCTGCCCAAGCCCGGCGCGTGGATGGATACGTTCAAGCAGTTGATGGGATTTGTCCTGCTGGGAACGGTCGTGTATTTGTTGACGTTTATTGACTGGGTGCTGTTGGTCCCGACGGTGGCGTTTTTGATGGGCCTGTGGGCGGCCTGCTGGTGGATTGGCCGCACGTCGTTGACTGCCGAATTGAACGAGAAGCTGGTCGCCTGGGGTTGGGCCGTTGCGATCGCCGGCGTGATGGGCCTGGTCTCGTTCAGTTGGCTCAATGAAGTCATGGCCGAGCGTTTCGAGCGTAAAGTGACCGGCGAAATCGCCAGCCGCTTGCAGAAAACTCCGGGCGAGGCCGTTAAGCAAAAACATTCCGTGAACGAGTTGCCCTGGCAGCCGTTTTCGAAAGACACGCTTCGCCAGCTTGCTCAACAACAGCTTACCGTGATGGTCGACTTTACCGCCGACTGGTGCCCGAACTGCAAGACGCTAGAAAAGTTAGTGTTGAACACCGAAGCGGTGAAGCAGGTCGTCGAACAAAACGGCATTGTGCCGCTGATGGCCGATTTTACGAAGACTCCGCCCGAGATCGCCGACATGCTCGAGAAGTTGCAGAGCGGCGGCGTGCCGGTGTTGGCGATCTTTCCGGCAGGTCGACCGAACGAGCCGATCGTATTCCGCGAGGTTTACACGCAGCAGCAACTGCTCGACGCACTGCGCACCGCAGGCCCGTCGCAAGAGCCATCGAAAGCCGTGGCCCTGCGACCAACAAAGTGACCACGGAAGCCGGATGAACCACGAAACACACGAAAGACACGAAAAAGGGAAGCCAAGAAAACTGTCCGATAGCAAAGAATTCGAACAGGAGGTAACAGAGAAAACGGAGGAAGGTGCGGGGCTGATCAAGCGACTCCGCAATCCTAATTTATTAATCTCGGTTGCCTCCGTTCCCTCCTGTTTAATTCTTATTTTCGTGTATTTCGTTTGTTTCGTGGTCGATTCCTTCGTGCCGATCAGGTCCGTGGTCAGCCGCCGGTCGCATGGCGAACCAGTTCGCGGTATGCCGGACGGATCGATTTGTCGAGATTCCGCGCAAACGAACCGTCGAGTTTGTTCGTTGCGATCAACTCTACCACGTCGGCAAAATCTTTGTGCGTGCGGCGGAGGTTCCCTTCGCCACAGGCGATCTTCGATTCGATCAACTTCGCAAGTGTCAGCACGGGCAAACCTTCGATCTCGCGCCAAACATCGCTTGCGGCCGGATCAGGCAACCGGACTGTCGAGTTCTTGCCGGCGCGCTGACCCGCCAACAGAAATTGTACGGCGACATTCGCAGGAGTACTAAACTCCGCTCGCACGGAATCCCAAGTGAACGAAATGGCTTCGAGCGTTTCACGCACCAGCGGCTGATCGTCCGCGCGAATCAACAGATCGAGATCGACCGTGTTGCGCTGATAGCCATGCAAACAGACCGCGACCTCGCCGATCACCGCGTAGGGAATTTTGTTTTCGGACAACGCTTGATGACATTGCGTGGCCACGTCCCAAAGCGAGTGGTTTTCGAGCATTGCGTAGACCTGTTGGACCGAGATCGTCATGGCACACCGCAGGGAACGAAGAACGTAGACTTGCGAATCACTTCAGCGTCTCTGTGAATTCTAATCTACCACGCGTGAGCGGCGAACACGCGGGCCGGTGGCCGCGCCGCTAAGCATCACTCCGACCCCTGCATTCTGCAGCCCCGAATCCCCAGCCAGTCTCCAGCCTACAGTCTCAAGCCCCTAGCCCCACACCACCGCCTTCTCGCCCGCCGTTGCGCGGCCGATCAGCCAGTTTTCGAAGCCGCAATCGGTCAGTTGGCCGCGAATGCTTTCAGCATAATAAGGGCTGACGATCAGCGCCAGGCCGATGCCCATGTTGAACACCTGGTCCATTTCGGCTTGATCGACCTCGCCCAAACGTTGCATCCAATTGAACACGCTCGGCATCGCCCAACTGCCGCGATCGATCGTCACGCGCACGCCGACGGGAAGGATGCGTTCGATGTTTTCACATAGACCGCCGCCAGTGATGTGTGCAATACCGTGCACAACGCTCTTGACCCGATAGTTCGCCAAAATTTTGCGCACGGCTTTAACGTAGATGCGGGTCGGCTCGAGCAGGGCTTCGCCCACCGTGCGGCCGAGTTCGTCGACATGGTCATCGATCGCGAAGCCGCCGATTTCGAACGCGATCTTTCTGGCCAAGCTAAAACCATTGGAATGCAAACCACTCGACGCAACGCCGATTACCACATCTTCGGCCGCGATGGCTTTACCGTCGATAATCCGTTTGCGCTCGACCACGCCGACGCAAAAGCCCGCCAAGTCGTAATCGCCGCGCTGATAAATGTCGGGCATGATCGCCGTCTCGCCGCCCAAAAGCGCACAGTCGCTTTCGATACAACCGTTGGTGATGCCTTCGACGATTTGTTCCAACAGCGCCGGGTCGTCGTGCG
>JAYTAU010000007.1:0-2320 GCA_043737375.1 Planctomycetia bacterium | reverse complement strand
CTGTCGGAAATTCCTGCCTGAATTGCCACTAAGATGACTTCAAGACATCGCTCAATTTTGCCACCAAGCTCACCAGTGGATACCTCTGAATCGTATTTCGATGCGTTACTACAACCTGAAGCGTCATCGAGATCAGACTATGAATTACCCGGCATTTCCTCAATAACGCGTCGAGATTAGGATGAATAGTGTTAGGCTTCTGACACGCAACCAGCAATTCCTTGGGAAACGACTACACGACGGTCCCGGTTCCTGAGCCTGGCACTGCCGCCCTGATGGCCTGTGTGATTCCAGTCGCTGTTCGTATTCGGCGTCGCGAGCCGTCCTGCTGATTAGACCTCGAATACGGAAATTTTCCTCACTCGGTTCCGCGACGAATTCTTGGCCTTCGAAGCGATCGAGAGCTTGGCGGTCGCTCCTACGCTTGGAAAGAGGATTGAAACCTACTACGTCCGGACTCTCGGTAGTTTGGACTATCAGACTCCTGAGGGCCTTCGCCGCCGCGTGTGCCGATACTGCTCCGCTACATAGCCGTTAATATTTCACAGCGATTAAGGTCGTAACCCGTGCTGACTTGCGATGTGCATCGCCGCAATACACAATAGGCCGGTCAACTCCTCAAACTATTTTCTGCATTGCGACCGGGGCCCATGCTGGCGAAACTCTCGACTTTCTCGCTGCTTGGCATCGAAGCCTTACCGGTCGAAGTTGAAGTCGATGTCTCGCCCGGCGCACTGCCCAAGACAGTGCTGGTCGGCATGCCCGAGGCCGCCGTCAAAGAAAGCTCGCACCGCATCGAACGCGCGCTGATCAACTCGGGCTACATCAAGCCGAACGATCGCGTCGTCATCAACTTAGCGCCGGCAGAACTGCCTAAACAGGCGGCGTCGTTCGATCTGCCGATCAGCTTGGGCATGCTGGCCGGCAGCGGACAATTAGTTTCCGATCGATTCACGCAATACGCGGTCGTGGGCGAACTGTCGCTCGATGGGCTGACACGCCCGACCAAGGGCGCGCTTTCGATGGCGATCGCCACGGCCAAGCAAAAGAATCTGCGCGGACTGGTGGTGCCAACGTCGAGCGCATCCGAAGCCGCCGTGGTCGAAGAGATCGAAGTCATTCCGGTCAGCAGCCTGACCGAAGCCGTGGCATTTTTCGCCGGGCAACTGGACATCGAGCCGACACCCGCCCGGGTAAACGAATGGTTCAATCAGTATTCGCAGTACGAAGTCGATTTTGCCGACGTGCGCGGGCAAGAGATGGCCAAGCGCGCGCTGACCATCGCCGCGGCCGGTGCGCATAATTTGTTGATGCTGGGACCGCCAGGTTCCGGCAAAACGATGCTGGCCAAGCGCATGCCGACGATCTTGCCCGACCTGACCGCCAGCGAATCGATCGAGACCACGCGCATTTATTCGGCGATGGGACTGCTCAAGCCAGGGCAGCCGCTGCTAGCCACACGGCCCTATCGCTCGCCGCATCATACGATCAGTAGCGCCGGCTTGGTCGGCGGCGGATCGACGCCCTCGCCCGGCGAAATATCGCTGAGTCATAACGGCGTGTTGTTTCTGGACGAGTTGCCCGAGTTCAACCGGCAAACGCTCGAAGTGCTGCGCCAGCCGTTGGAAGAAGGGATCGTCACCATCTCGCGGGCACTCAACGCCAGCACGTTTCCGGCCAGCTTCGTGCTGATCGCCGCGCTGAATCCTTGCCCGTGCGGGTATCGTGGCGACCCGCGACGCGAGTGCCACTGCTCGGTGCCACAGGTTGAAAGATATATGAGCAAGATCAGCGGCCCGCTGATCGATCGCATCGATATTCATATCGAAGTGCCGGCCGTGCCGTTCAAAGAGCTCTCGGCCGCAACGCCCGGCACCAGCAGCGCGCAAATGCGCGAAGCGGTGGTCGGTGCACGAAACATTCAATCGCAGCGATTCGCCGGGACTTCGGTTCGAGAGAATGGGCGGATGTCGCATCGACAGATACGCACGCACTGCGCGCTCGACGACGCGGGCATGAACTTGCTGCGTTCGACGATGAGCGAGTTGGGTTTGTCGGCCCGAGCACACGACAAGATTTTGCGCGTGGCGCGAACGATTGCCGATTTGGAAGCGGCACCCAAAATCACATCGATGCACATCAGCGAAGCGATTAATTATCGGATGCTGGATCGGAATCTTTGGAAGTGAGGAAGGAAGGGGCGAGCAGCGAGGGGTGAGCATTTTGCTGGGAAGTCAGTTGTCCGTGGTCCGTTGAAGTATGGCAAACGTGCGCTGTGTAGATCCGGCGACGGTATCGCCGGGAGACGCGATGAGAAACG
>JAYTAU010000006.1:0-14226 GCA_043737375.1 Planctomycetia bacterium | reverse complement strand
GTAATTTGTAATTACTGTTTCAGCGTCGTGATCCACAGCAGCGGCCGATCGTTCTCATCGACGCGCAGTTCATACTTCAATCCCGCCTTATACAACGACTGCTCCAGCACCTTGCTGTAGTACGTCCGCTTGCTGGGGACCGAGACTTCTTTATTCAAGTCGATTTTGTGCAGCGCAATCTTGTTGTGATCCATCAAGAACGGCAGCTCCAGACGCGCCTGGATCGCTTCGATCGCCTCGACCGCAGGAATGCCGTCGATCTCGGCATTCAAGAACTCGAACAACTTCGGCGCCAACTTGGCGGGCGGCTTGTCCGTCGGCCAGCCGATCGGCCACGATTCCTCACCGTCGCCGGCGACAGCAATTAAGTATTGCACTTCGCCTCCGTCGGGCTTGGTCGGCTGTAAAATCGCGCCGGCCGGTCGCAATAGTGCAGCCAGCGCCGTGCCGGTCGATAACCCGCGCAGTTCTTCGCGCACCGGATCATCCTCGGCGATTGCACGCTTCACCTTGTCATGTACGGCAGTTTTGATCGATAGCGATCGGGTCAGTTTGCCTGCCGCTTCGTTGGGCTTCAGGCCTTTGGTCGAAAACTCGACGGGCCGCGCCAAATCGGCCATCACCGTTTCGAGTTGCTCTTTAGTCAGCCCAAACGCGGTCTTATTCTCCGTCACGCCGGCCACACCGTTATTGCCCAACTCTTTGATCCACTTGGAAATTTGCGCCACGTCGCCCGTGGAAAACCGTCCGCCCGGCAACGACAGCGTGCCGCGCGCGTCGATCCGCCCGACAACCCGATAGCTGGGATTTTTCTTATCGCCCGCCGGGGTGATCTTGGGTTCGTCGGCAGGCTGCGCGACGCGAATTCGCAGCCCGGTCACGCCGAGATCGGTCATGGTTTTGTACCAGCGTTGCGTGACCGTCGGCGGCAGGCCCTTGTCAGTGACCAGCTCGAATTCGACGTTGGTCTTTGGCGGCGGCGCGGCGGTAGCGAATGACTGCAGCAGACAAGCAAGGGCGACAAATTGGAACATGCGCATTTGATTTGTTTTGTCCCAAAGAGAGAAAGTTATTCTCAGTTCGATCGTCCGCCCTCACCGCTCGTTCCTCGCTGCCTCTCCCGGAGCAAACGGGTCTTCAACAATCAATCGTCCCGTGCCCAGCTTCATGTCGTTTTTCCATTGGCCCAGGGTGACCTGTTTCTTGACCTTTTCGCCGTTGCGATTGATTTCGAGTTCGACCGTTTCGCCACCGAACTTTTCGGCAATCGCTTTGGTCAGCATGTCGAAATCGTCGACGCTCTTGCCATCGAATTGAATCACCACATCGCCTGCCCGCAGCCCGGCTTTCTCGGCAGCCGTACCGGACTGCACTCCGCGCACCCGACAACCGCCCCCTTGCTGGTTGGCCTGACCGAGGACGCCAAGCATCGCCCCGCGGCGGCGATCAATCTTGGTGTTCGGCAGCGCGGCCGTGATTTGCTGCATCCCTTCATCGCTGATCCGCGTGCCGTAAAGTTCCAACGTCGTCAGTTGTCGCAATCCGCTGAGATGCTTGACCGAGTCGTCATTGACCGCGGGCAAGTAAATACTCAGTCGATCGATCGACGCAATTCGTTTGAGCGCGGCCAGATCAGCGTTCTCGCCGCGCCAGCCTTCGCCGATCGCGACGTGAATGATCGCGCGCTCGCCGTTGGGTAGCGCCGAACCGACGACCTGTGCGCCGAGTTGCTCGAGCTTCGACAACGCGCGTTCGGACTGCGTTTCGCGGAATCCGGCCAGCACCGCTTCGGCGCGGCCGGCTGCAGAAGTGACACGTGCCGAGGCGATTTCCTCGAGCGCGGTCTCAGCGGCCAATTCGGTTTGAGGGTCAGGGCTTTCCAGCAACCGACACAGAATGGCAATACTGCGAGTCGCTTTTTCCAGCTTGTCGCTGCGTGCCGATTCAGCCAACGCGGCGACTGCCGGTCGGCCGGCACGATAAAGTTGTTTGGTCGCTTCTTCACGAGTCCAAAATTCGTTGGCGTCGAGCTGGGTGACCCAGCGCTGGATTTGCTCTTTAGAGGGAGCAGGTGCTTCCGTCGCTGACACGGTTGAAGGCAATCGACCGGCGACCACCGCGAATAGCAGGGTCATGCTAGCGATTGCGGTCTTGGTAGATCGGGCCGATAATGGGTGGAATCGCATGATTTCAGTCCGTTTAATGTGTCGGCTGAAGTTGTTCAGTGACGCACCTGCCGCTCGTCCGGCTGAAGCCTGACCTACGGTGCCATGTCGAATTATAGCACGGTGCGGCGATGGAAACCCTAGCAGTTTGGGGCGTAAATTAAGGTGAATATCGCAGGAGGCGTCGCCGACGCCATTAGATGGGCTTGCTCGGTATCCGCCGGTCTCTCCGCGCCGTGGTCGAATGAATCAATGCGCACTGCGTCCTATCCGACAGGGGCTTGCCCACGTAAACTATAACCATCCCCTCTTCAAGTTTTCCATCGGCGGGGACGCCGAGGCTCTGTTCCATAATTGCTGTCATCACTATTGCAATCTCTCCCCATACTTACCGATAAGCCGACTCGGCGTACTCATCCGCTGTCGCAACCGGCGACTCCCCCTTTGCCGCTGACGCGCGCCGAAATGGACGCGCGCGGCTGGGACTATGTCGACATTGTGTTCGTCACCGGCGACGCGTACGTCGATCATCCTAGTTTTGCCATGGCGCTGTTGGGTCGGTTGCTCGAAAGCGAAGGCTATCGCGTGGCGATTCTGAGCCAGCCCGATTGGCACTCGGCCGATGCCTGGCGGACGTTCGGCCGGCCGCGATTGTTATTTGCGATCTCGGCCGGCAACATGGACTCGATGATCAACCACTACACCGCCAACAAAAAAGTGCGCAACGACGATGCGTACTCGCCCGGCGGAAAAATCGGTCGCCGGCCCGACCGCGCCACGCTGGCGTATTGCCAGCGCGCTCGCGAAGCGTACAAGGGCGTGCCGGTCGTGGCGGGCGGAGTCGAAGCGTCGTTGCGGCGGATCGCGCATTACGATTATTGGAGCGACAAGGTTCGCCGCCCGATCATCTTGGACTGCAAAGCCGATCTGATTGTGTTTGGCATGGGCGAGCGGCCGATCCTCGACATCGCGCGACGATTGAACGAAGGCGCGACCGTTCGCGACCTGCGCGATTTGCGCGGTGTTTGTTATCGACTGGGTGCGAAGGACGAACTGCCGGTGTTTGGGGAGGTAACGACGGCGTCGGTCTCTGTAGGGAACGCCCTCTGTGGCGTTGCTGACGTTGAATCTGTAGGGAACGCCCTCTGTGGCGTTCCGGCGTCGAACGTAGTTCCGGAACGGCACGGAGGCACGTTCCCTACAGACACGGAATCGGCAAATCCGCCACGCAGCGCGTTCCCTACAGATCGGAAATTTACGCCATCGCGCTCCAACACCATCACGCTGCCCGACTACGACACCGTCGCGGCCGATGGAATCGCCTTCTGCGAGATGACCAAAATCTCGCACAACGAAACCAATCCCTACAACGCGCGGCGGCTGGTCCAATATCACGGGCGCGAGGCGGTGGTCGTCAATCCGCCGGCGTTTCCACTCGATCAGCACGAGATGGATCGGGCTTACGGCTTGCCTTACACGCGTAAACCGCATCCGTTGTACCGCGACGAGAAGATTCCTGCCTTCGAGGTCATCAAAGACAGCGTGCAGATCATGCGCGGCTGCTTTGGCGGCTGTACGTTTTGTTCGATCACTGCGCACGAAGGCCGGATCATTCAGAGCCGCAGCCAGGACTCGGTGCTGGCCGAAATTCGCAAGATGACCGAAGCCCCGGACTTCAAAGGCGTCATCAGCGACATCGGCGGGCCGACGGCGAACATGTATGAAATGCGCTGCAGCCGGCCCGAGGTCGAAGCCAAATGCCGTCGCTTGAGTTGCGTGCATCCGACCATCTGCAAACTGTTGGGCACCGATCATGGTCCGCTGTTGCAATTGATGAAAGCCGCCCGCGAGGAGCCGGGTATTCGCAAGGTGCTGGTCGCTAGCGGCATTCGCATGGACCTGGCCCGCCGCGATCCGGAGTACATGCGCGAACTGGCCACGCATCATGTCGGCGGCTACCTGAAGGTCGCGCCCGAACATACCGACACGGCCACGTTGGCCTTGATGAAAAAACCAGGCGCGGAGGATTTCACCGAGTTCGATCGCGAGTTCAAAAAAGCCTCGGCCGCGGCCGGTAAAAAGCAATACCTGATTCCCTACTATATCAGCAGCCACCCGGGCAGCGATGAGAACGCGATGATCGACTTGGCGTTGTTCCTCAAGCGCAACGGCTACAAGCCCGACCAGGTGCAGGACTTTATTCCCAGCCCGTTCGACATTGCGGCCTGCATGTATCACACGGGCCTCGACCCGTTCACGCGGCAGCCGGTTCATATTGCCAAACATCTGCGCGACCGCAAGGTGCAGCGTGCGTTGTTGCAGTTCTTCAAGCCTGAGAATTACTTCGAGGTGCGTCGTGCGCTGGAACAAAACGGGCGACAAGAGCTGATCGGTGCCGGCTGCGATTGTTTGATTCCGGCCAATCCGCCGCGCGAGGCGCTCGATCAACGCCGCAAGCGGGCCAACGACGACGTGCGCGAGCAACGCTCGGGCGATCATATTCGCGGCACGCCCGGCGGCGGTTATCGGCCGGGCCGCAGCAGCCAACAGAGGCGGGACCGCTCATAGAACGGAATTTATTCCGTTCAATGGGGAATGGGGGATGTAGGAATGGAGGAGGTAGGGATCGGTCAGTTGTCCGTGGTCAGTCGTATGAAAGTTGTTTCTAGTGAGCGTAGTGTTTTTGGTTTCTTTCTCTCTGCCCCCTGATCCCCGATCCCTAACCCCTTCTTAAAATGTTCGACCGCGAAATCACACTCTACGCCTTCGTACTGAAGTACCTGCAAGGCTTGACTGCCGACATTGATGACGCGCAACTTGCGCATCAGCCGACCACGGGCGTCAACTCACCGGCTTGGATTCTTGCGCATTTGGCCTTGGCGACCGACTACGCGGCTAGGATCGTCGGCTTGCAAGACGTTTGCTCGGCCGAATGGCACCAGCGGTTCGGCCCTCGCTCAAAATTGCCTTTACCAGGTGAAGCGGTGCCCACCAAGCAAGAACTGATGGCGGCCATCGAGCGCGGCCACGAGCGCGTGACGGCGGCCGTTGCGACCGTCGATCCTCAAACCCTAACCGGCCCGAACCCCGTCGAATGGCTACGTCCGATGATGCCGACCAAGGCTGACCTGCTGGCGCACTTGCTGACCACGCATGGGGCCGTGCATTGCGGACAACTGTCGGCTTGGCGACGGCAGATGGGTCTGCCCGGCATCATGGCGTAGAACGGAATTCATTCCGTTCCATGGGTATGTCGATGCTACAGAACGGAATAAATTCCGTTCTACGGCTCCAGCAACACCGCCACGTCCGCCGCGCCCGTGTTGTCGTGCAGCTCGCCGGACGAATCGTTGAGACGTAGGTACAGCGTTCCTGTACGCGGGGCCGTGAACGAGAGCTTCGTGCCAATGGCGGTCGGCTCGACAAAACTAAACGCCGATGCTTTCTCCGCCCGATCGGCGGCAGGTGTATCGTTCTGCCCTGCAGGTTGCTCACTGCGAATCGCGCCGATCAACGTACCTAACGGCAAGCCGCGATGATAACGCAATGTCACGCCGCCGGCCTCGCTGATCCAAGGCTTCGGCTCCTTGGCCAGCACAAACTGCCCGCGCGCGGCGATGGTATATTTTTTACCAGCTTCGACCTGCACTTTGCTGTTTTGCCAACCACGATCGGCGGCAATCTCAACAACCGCGCGTTTCTGCTCCGGCGTCAATGAGCGGCCCGGCTCAAAATCAAGCCGCGTCCGCTCGAAGTCGTAGCCGTAATCCAAATCGGAGACGAACGCCTGCCATGCTTCGAGCATCGCCCGCCCGTCGCTGCGATATTCCGCTTGCAGTTCGGCATTGAATTTCTTCCCGGCCCGTTGTTGCACTAACTTACGAAACCGCTGTTGATATTTGGGATGACCGTCCAAAAAAGCGGCGGCGGCCCAAGACCAGGCATACGGCTCGTTTTGCAGGTGCGCGCGATTGTCGTAAGCCATTACCTCGACGAATTGCTTGGCTTGATGCTTGGACAAGTCGGCCTGCACGATTTCGATGCGGCCCAGCTTGGGAACGTCGGACGCTTTGTTCGGAAATGCCCGCAGTTGCAGCTTGCCATCTTGCCAACGATGCGTGGCCAGCAGTTCGGCGATGCCTTCCATGTACCAGGGCGGGCCGTTGCTCTTTTGCAGCGCGAACATGATGCCGTGCGTCCCTTCGTGCAGCAGCAGATGTCGGCGGTAATAGTCGCTGGTCTGATCGTTGAGCCAGCATTCGCCGTCGCGCGTGTAGCCGTTGAGAAACTTCGGCAAGTCGACCGGTATCAGTCCACTGGATCGGAAACGTGCCGGCTCGCTCATCAAGAACGCGCGCATCTGCCAGTCGGCATGTTCGCGCGCGTCGAGTCCCAGGTACTCGCACCATTGCGGAAACGCCGCATCGAACACGGCAGGCAGTTCATCCACTGCCGGGCGGGGAGCCAAGTCGGTAAATAGCACCAGATGCTTGCCGGACAATTTGCGTATATCGACCGCCGCGGCACGACCTTCGTCAATCGCGCGGTCGAAGGCTGGTGTGGGCTGCGCGCTGCTGTCGATCGTCTGAGCATGTGACACACTCGTGCCGAAACTGAGCAACCCATTCACGCCGATCAGGAACGCGGCGACAGCGAGTATTCGAGGTGTTAACATGAATCGGAAAGATGTCTCGCGCAAAGGCGCGAAGGCGCAAAGGGACGATAAAACCATCTATTTCGCGTTTTCGCCCTTTCGATGTTTCGTGATCGTTTAAATAAGGGCGGATCGCGAAATTGTGAAAGAGCGAAAGCAAGAAAATTATTTAATGAGTTGATTCAATGTCTTTTCAATTGATTGCCCGGCTTTCTTTTTTTCTTCGCGCCTTTGCGCCTTTGCGCGAGTCCGTTTTGTTAGCTGCCAGAAGCTCCAGTTTCCATTGTACTTCGCGAGTCGTATTGCATGGCTCAGTAATCAGTCTAATCTGGTTGTCGGGATGTTGGCGCGGCGATGCGAACCAGGTTGTCGTCTACACCGCGCTGGATGCCGACTTCTCAAAGCCCATCTTTGCCGATTTTACCGCCGAAACCGGCATTGTCGTCGCGCCGAAATTCGACACCGAATCGACCAAAACCGTCGGACTGACCGAGGCCCTGCTGGCCGAACGCGACCGCCCGCGCTGCGACGTGTTTTGGAACAACGAGATTCTCAACACGCTACGGCTGGAGCGGCAGGGACTGCTCGAAGTCTACTTCTCGCCGGCCGCGAACGACTATCCTGACTCGGCCAAATCGCCACGCGGCACATGGCATGGCTTTGCCGCCCGAGCGCGGGTGCTGATCGTCAACACCAAGTTGTTGCCCGACGCGGCCGATCGGCCCACGCGAGTCGGCGACTTGGCCGACCCGCGCTGGCGCGGCAAATGCGCCATCGCCAAACCGCTGTTCGGCACCACGGCCACACACGCGGCCTGCCTGTTCGACAAGTTGGGCGATGCTAAAGCCAAGCAATTCTTTCGCGACATCCAACAAAACGAAGTCCAAATTCTCTCGGGCAACAAGCAAGTCGCGGTCGCGGTTGCCTCGGGCCGATTGGCGTTCGGACTAACCGACACCGACGATTGCATCAGTCAAATCGAAGCGGGCTTGCCGGTGGCGATCGTTTATCCCGATCAGGGGGAGCATGAGTTAGGCACGCTGTTTATTCCCAACACGCTGGCCATCATCAAGGGATCGCCGCACCCGGCGGCCGCGCGACGATTGGTCGATTATTTGCTCTCGCTCGCAGTCGAAGCAAAATTGGCCGCCGGCCCCAGCGCACAAATTCCGCTCAATCCAATCGTAGCAACCAAGTTTCAAGACCAAACACAGCCTCGCATCAAAACCCCGCAAGAGATTCGCGCAATGGAAGTCGAATGGTCTGCCGTCGCGGACCATTGGGGCGCGGCAGCGACATTTCTAAGAGCTGAATTTTCCACCGCCGAATAAAGCAAATTACGAAGGACGAATTACAAATTACGAAAGCAAGAAGCGGTGATAGATCGAATGCCGTTTGGGTTCGATCGGCTGCATAGCGGCAAGGCCAACGGCCCGCCCTCTTTTGTAATTCGTCCTCTGTAATTCGTAATTTCTTCAGAGCGCGCGGCGGTGTCGTCGCGTGCGACTGTTGAAAGCCGGCGGCTTGGGCGGCGCAGGAGGTGCTTCCGGTTCTTCGCTGCGGCCTGAAGCGGCGTTGTTCGCCCCCGGCGTCATGTCGACCACCACCGGCGCGATACCATTCGCGCTAGCGCCTGCGCGACGGGCAAACGATTCGAAACCCTTGATTTCATCGCGGGTCAACAACTTGTCGATCCGCATCTCGATGCGGGTCAGCTCGCTCCCCTCCTCGGGTGCAACGAACGAGTAAGCCACGCCTTCGCGGCCCATGCGGCCGGTACGGCCGACGCGATGCACATAATCGTCGCTAAACTGCGGTATGTCGTAGTTGATGATGTGAGAAATTCCGCTGACATCGATGCCGCGGCCGACGACATCGGTCGCCACCAGGTAGCGAACCAATCCCTCGCGAAACTCTTTCATCACGCGATCGCGGGCACCTTGAGCCAAATCGCCGTGAATGCAAGCGACTTCTTTCAAGCGCTTGGAAAGCCGCTGATGAATTTTGTCGGTGCCGCGTTTGGTGCGGCAAAAAATAATCGCTTGTCGCGGCTGCTCGCGGGCCAGCAGCTTTTCCAACAGTTCGAATTTACGCTCGGGATCGACCGTAAAATAAAACTGCTCGATCGTTTCGCTCGACAGATCGGATTGCGAAAAATTCAGCACTTCGGGGTCGCGCATATAGCGCTGGGCGAGCTTCTCGACCGGCGGCGGCAATGTGGCACTGAGCAGCAACGTCTGCCGCGCGGCGGGGCATTTGCGCAAAATCTTTTCGATGTCGGGGCGAAACCCGATATCCAACATGCGATCCGCTTCGTCCAGGACGACCTGCCGCAAATCTCCCAGTTGCAACGTGCCGCGAGCGATGTGATCGAGAATCCGGCCCGGCGTGCCGACGACGATTTCGGCCCCGCGTTGCAGCTTTTCGATCTGGCTTTTGATCGGCTTGCCGCCGTAGATCGGGACCACGTGCATTTTGCGGCCGTGCGAAAGTTTTTCGGCTTCTTCACGCACTTGCACGGCCAATTCGCGCGTGGGCACCAAAATCAGCGCTTGCGGTCCGGCACCTTTTTTATGTTCGGTCAGGGCTTCGAGAATCGGTATCACAAACGCGGCCGTCTTGCCGGTGCCGGTGCGGGCTTGGCCCAACACGTCGATCCCTAAGATGGCGCGAGGAATCAGCCCGGCTTGGACCGGAGTGGGGGCCAGATATTCGGCCTTGGCCAGCGAGGCCAGCATGACCGGCGAAAGGCCCAGGTCCGTAAAGAGTGGGCCGGCAACTGTGGGGGATGCTCCCGATTCTGACACGATGATAATACCGACTCGGCTGGAAAAATGAACGGAATTCGTTTAGCTAAGCCTAGCTGGCGTCGATGGTTTGGTCAATGAAGATGCAAGCCGGGGGCTGAATGCGCGGTCGCTTTCCCCTTTAGCGCTTGGCGCAAAAAAAAAAAATAGGCCGGCGTTGCGGCCGGCCTTTCTCGTCGTAGTAACTTCCGGCAGCAGGAATCGAAAGCGTCTTATCGTCGATTATTACGACGGTTGAGCTGGAGTCGATTTCTGCAAAGGCCCGCTTAGGCCTTCTTCTTGGCAGTCTTCTTAGGAGCAGCCTTCTTGGTGGCGGCTTTCTTGGTCGAACGCTTGGCGGTCTTGCTGGCAGTCTTCTTGGCGGCCTTCTTAGTTGCCATAACTATAAACTCCTCAAAACGTGAGCGCCCATGGATTGCTGCAATGAAACTTCCCCCGGGGCGCTCGATGGCGAAGGAAGTCGCAAATACGAATTCAGTTCAACACTTCATTGAACATCATTGAACAAAAACTACTGTTGCGCGCATTGAAGCAAGATTGTGTACTTTGCGTCAATACGAGTTTTACGGTTGCACTGATTACGCAGCGCAACACCGAATGACTAAATTGTCGTCGCATCAGCGGCGGGACTTTATCAGAAGTCGAGATTTCGCCAATAGCAATCGCGAGCCCGCGCGCTAATGGATGGCTAACTTGAAATCAAATGCCTCTCGCAAAGACGCAAAGAAAGAAGTTGGTTTCTTGGAGTCTTTGAACGACACTACAAACCTGTTGCGTTCAGAGTTTCGAGATATTCGATCTCTTCGATGCGAATGTATGCCGTTCGGCTATCTGCGAAACGAACGACAAGTAACTCGCCCAGACGGTACGGGCCGTCGATACTTCCAGTTTGGAAACCTTGAACAACGACGGACTCGATAGTTGTCTTCGACTTTAAGCGGACTCTGACCATTGCATTGGCCAGCTCTCCGATTGGAAGTTGTTCAAGGAGAATTGCTTGTCCTACGCGTCGTAAGGAGCGATGGACCACACCCCAAAGCGAGAAGAAAATCGTCAAAGCTGCAATGGCCCCGGCGATAGAGCCGATGGTTACGATGATCGGAAGATAACTATGCCATGGCATACAGTGGTTTCCGAAATGTCAGCTCTCATGGCAAGCTAAGCCGCAAGCGCGGCTCAACGGACTACAAGAGCCGCTACTCTCATCTCACGCTTTCCAATTTCACGCTTTCACGCTTTTAATCCCTCTGCGGGGACGCCGAGGCTCTGTTTCCTCCACTCCTTCATTCCTCCATTACCACTTCCTCACCGCTTGACCACCTGCGCGACCACCGGCTTCTCTTCGGCTGGTTTTTCAGGCAGCTTTTTGAGAATCTCCAGCAACACATCATCCGTCGAAATCCCTTCGGCCTGCGCCTCGAAATTCAAAATCACGCGATGCCGCATCGCCGGCAAGTAAACCCTGCGCACATCCTCGAAGCTGACGTTGTACCGCCCTTCCAATAATGCCCGCACCTTCGACGCCAGCGCCAATGTTTGCGCGCCGCGCGGGCTCGCTCCCCAACGCAAATACTTATTGGTGATCGGCAGCGCGAACGGCCCTTCGGGATGCGTGGCCAGCGTCAGCCGCACGATGTAATCTTGCAAGTGCTTCGCCAAAATCACTTCACGGATCAGCTTTTGCCATTTGACGATCTCTTCGCCGTCCATCACCTTATTCGGCTCGACAAACTCACCGCGCGTCGTGCGGTCGATAATCGTCGCCAACTCGTTGCGCGTGGAGTAACCAACCACCAGCTTGAAGAAAAATCGGTCGAGCTGCGCCTCGGGCAGCGGGTACGTCCCTTCTTGCTCGATTGGGTTCTGCGTCGCCATGACGAAGAACGGTTTTTTGAGCACGTGGTTCTTGCCGGCGATCGTGATCGAGCCCTCCTGCATCGTCTCGAGCATGGCCGATTGCGTCTTCGGCGTGGCACGATTGATTTCGTCGGCCAGACAAATCTGCGTGAAGATCGGCCCCTTTTGAAACTCGAAAAAACGTTTGCCGTCGGGCGATTCCATCACCATGTTCGTGCCGAGAATATCCGCCGGCATCAGGTCGGGCGTGAACTGAATCCGGGAGAAATCCAGATCGAGCGTGCGGGCCAACGTGCGGACCAGCAGCGTTTTACCGAGTCCCGGCACCCCTTCGAGCAGGCAATGCCCGCCGACGAACAGGCAAGTCAGCACGCCATGCACGATGTCGTCGTGCCCGACGATCACCCTACCGATTTGTTCCTTAACGGCCGTATAGCGGCGGACGAACTCCTCGGCGCGCTGCTGCATTGCTTCGGCGGTGCTCATGCGTGGATCCTGAGGTGATGCTCGGCGTGGCGTTTGGATGCGGTGGTGTTTGAATGTTATAGCGTTGAACTGCCACGTCCGCAAAAGCGAGTCGATTCACCACGGAGCCGCGGAGGCACGGAGTGGATTGGCAGGAGCCCTCGGTCAACGTCATCTCGACCGAGCGAATAATTCTCGGACCTCGCCCCGGACCATCGCACTATTGATCCCTCCTGATTCATAGACTGACCTTGCTTGGGCCACTGTGCTCAACGAGTCAAGCAACGGCAAGGCGTGTCCAGGTCTCCGTTTCCTCTGTTTCCTCCTGTTCACTCCCTTCCGTCTTGGAATTATTCCGCGACATGTCACAAATTCCCGAAAATGCGGAATAATTCGGTCTCCTCGACAGGTTGCGATTCGCTATTAACTCTTGCGTGCGTTGCACTTGGGCGCTTTGCGATTCGAAAAAGGCGCGCGATTTATTCCGCAAATGGGGCACATTGGGTTGCAATAATGCTTCCAGATATTCGGCGGCTCGCCTGTTGCAACCGCCAAACATCGTTCGTTGCCCTTGCCCTAGTCGTTCGATGCTCAAAAACGGAATGAATTCCGTCCTACTAAAAAAGTTGACGGATCAACAGAATCCAGCAGCATCAAGCTACCGCAACCGGTGGCTTGATTTCAACTGGCGTTTACATGCCTAAGAACCGACAGCCATACCAGCCCACAGAACACTGAGAGGGTCGTTGGCGCGTTGGACCAACTGCGCGACTAAGTTCGACTTTTGCACTTTTTTAGTCGCTGCCATTTTTTCTGATAGCCGAAGCCAATCGAGGTACCAGCGTCGTTGGTTCCGGCAACGTCGTATTTTGCTATGCCGCACACAACACAGGCAGCCGCGGTTCAATCTTTAGCCCAGCCGGTCGCCGATTTGCACCGAGTAGCCGCGCAAGAATTCTTCGGCAGTCATCACGCGTTTGCCGGCGGGTTGGATTTGCAACAGTTCGATGGCGCCGTCTCCGCAAGAGACGATCAGTTGCTTGGTGCTGACTAAGACTGTGCCAGGGGAAACGCCATCTTCGGCTGAGTTAGACGAGCGCAAAACACAGGCATCCTCGTCACCTTGATCGGCGGGCAACGGTCGCGGATGGGAATCCGCTCCTACATTTAGAAGATTACTCGTACTGGCCGGCGCGGCCGCTTCGATGATCAGTCGTAGCGGCTCTTTGCCGCTCGGGGTCCAAAAAGTGTGCGACTTGGGCCAGGGCTGAAACGCGCGAATCTGATTGACGATCTGCTCGGCAGTCCGCGACCAGTCGATCAGCCCATCGGTCTTTTTCAGTCGCGGGGCTTTGGTGACTTGTGCGGGATCCTGCGAGACGGATTGCGTTGCCTGGACGCTACTCGAACTGTTTGAGAGCATCGCCGCGAGCATCTCGATCGCCTGCTCGACCGCGTGCGGACCCAACTCCGACAGCTTGGCTTCAATCACGGGCGCGGTCTCGTGGGGTTCGATCGGCAGCGATACCTGTACGAGGCACGGCCCGCCGTCGAGCGTCGGCGTCATATGAATGACGGTGATGCCCGTCTCGCGCTCGCCGTGGTAGATCGCCCAATTGATCGGCGCCGCGCCGCGATACTTAGGCAATAAACTGCCATGCAGATTGATGCCGCCCAGACGCGATAACGACAACGTTTCGCGCGAGAGGATCTGCCCGTAGTCGCAGACGACATACAGATCGACCGCCTGCTGTTGTAGAAATTCCTGAGCTGCCGGCGAATTGATACTGTCGGGCTCGAACACCGGCAGATCGTGTTCGATCGCCACGTCGCGCATCGGGTTGACCGGTGCGGCCGATTTACTGCGTGAGGAACCGAGCCGCTCCGGCGATACACGGTCAGGCCGCGTAACTAACGACAGGACACGATAACGTTCGGGCGTCGCCAGCAATGCGCGAAACGTCGGCACGGCAAACGGGCCTGTGCCCATCATCACAATTCGCAGCGGCTGGGAAACGGGATTTACCACGGAGTCGCGAAGACACGGAAGAAGAAAAAGGGTTTGGCCGCGAATGAACGCGAATAAAATAACCACGAAATACACGAACCACACGAAAAAGAACAAGGCGTCCTTAGCAGATCATTGGCTCTGCTTTGCGATTTTGCGAGAGATTTTTACTTTGCCTTCTCCGTGTCTCTGCGTCTCCGTGGTGAAACTAATTTAGGTGCGAAGTTTTTCGAGTTCGGCGATGTGCGATTGAATTGCCTCGTCGCTGGG
>JAYTAU010000005.1:0-14227 GCA_043737375.1 Planctomycetia bacterium | reverse complement strand
TTCCGGCATTTACGTTTGTCGACAGCGATTTTTGGGTGCAGGGGTTGAATGTGGGCTTGGAATATCGGTTTTGATAACACCAACGAGTGGCGAGGGATTTGACCATCGCCTGTGCATTGTCAGTGGTCAGTGGTTGGTTTTCGCTGTTGAGTGTTTCACCCACCACTCGCCACTCAGGCCGCCGGCTGTCATGATAGTTCGGCATGACTAAGCCTCCTCTGTCGCAACTGCTCGAAAACCGCTCCGTCGGCCGGCTGCTGATTTTTATCGCCGCGCTACTCTGGAGTTCGAGTGGATTCTTTGCCAAGTTGCCGTTGTTCGATAGTTGGCCCGAGTCGTCGCGCGGTCTGCAACTGGCATTCTGGCGGGCGCTGTTCGCGGGATTATTGATCTTACCCGCCGTGCGGCGACCCTGCTGGCGGCGCGCGATGGTGCCTATGTCGCTGGCGTTCGCCGCAATGAATTTTCTGTACATGACGGCGATGAGTTTGACCACCGCGGCCAACGCCATCTGGCTGCAAAACACGGCTCCCTGGTGGGTCTTTTTGGTCAGCGTGTACTGGCTGCACGAAACCGTTCGCCCGCGCGATCTGATTCCGCTGCTGTTCGGCATGTCCGGCATCGCGCTAATTCTTTGGAACGAACTGCAAGGTGCCGCTCAGTGGGGTTCGATTTGCGGGCTGGCGTCGGCGTTTGGTTATGCGGCCGTGGTGCTGTTTCTGCGCGTGTTGCGCGATGTGAACTCGGCCTGGCTGGTCGCTGTCAATCACTTGGTCACAGCGGCCCTGCTGTTGCCGTTTGTCTGGTGGCACGATGTCTGGCCGACAACGTACCAACTGCTGGTGCTGGCCGCATTCGGTTTTTTTCAGATGGCGCTGCCGTACTTGCTGTTTAGCTGGGGCTTGAAATCCGTTACCGGACAAGAAGCCACGGCGATTGGCCTGTTGGAACCGGTGCTGCTGCCTGGTTGGGCTTTCTTGACGCGCGACGAAGTGCCCGCTTGGTGGACGATCGCCGGCGGGGCGATCATTCTGGCGGGGCTGACCTTACGCTACGGTTTTGTCCGCGGCCCGCGAGAGACGCTCGATACCGACGACACGACACACAATTAACAGACATCGAAGGAGGATGTCTCGCAAAGGAGCAAAGGAACTGAGAAAACAAATTGATCAAACCTGCGGTTAACTTGGTGTGGCACAAGAGAATTTAAACTTGTCAATCGCCGTAAAAAATTAGAGCTAGGGCATTGGCAGTTTTCCAATGAGCCGGCGCACTTCTCGAATTCACACTCACCTTTTGTGATCTTCCTTTTTGTGTCCTTTGCGCCTTTTGCGTGAAATCTTCTAACACACATCAGTTAGTCGGTCGCGGTATCTCCGCGTTTGCGCCACTGCAGCCGTTCGCCTGAGAAATACAAAATTGCCGATAACGCCACCTCCGCGGCTAGCCAAGTCAGCCGCAGCAACACGGCACCACCCACGGCGTTTGCCGCGCCGACGGTCGGTTCCAATAGCGACAAGAGTGCCACCTCGCGCACACCGACCCCACCCGGCAGCAGCGAAATGAATCCGGCGACAACTGCCAATGCCACTGCAGTCGTGTACAGCGGCAGCCCCTCGATCGGCCCTGGGATGTCGGTCGTGCCGAGTCCGCGAATCGCTGCCCACAAACTGACGCCCATCAATAACCAACCGACGATCAGTCCCGGCCAACCCGGCATCAGTCCGGCCAACGTAAGTCGCGCGGCCGGAATTTTGTTATCGACGCTGGATTCAACTTCAGCGATTTGAATGTTACCGCGTTGTTTATTGCTGTGTCGATCTTTTTTCAGCACTGTCAGCAGGAGGTTGAATACGACCGGCAGAGTGGGCAGCCCCAACGCCAGTGTCAGGCCGAGCGAGATCAGTACGATTTGCCAGCTACCGGTCAAATACTCCATCGTCGCTCCGGAGAGAGCCAACGTCGTAAAGATCGTCGCCAACAGCGCGCCGATGGCCATAGTGCTTAAGGTTTCGTAAAAAATTGCGGCGATCGCCGGCGCAGTCTGTACCCCGTTCCCGCGAATCAAACCGGTACGAATGACCAACACCATGGCTTTGCCCGGCACATACTTGCCCAAATGGCCGATCAAATACGCGCGTAGCGCCCGCGGTCGCGAGACCTGTTGCCCCATGCCGATCAGCACGCGATGCCAGAACAACCCGGTCGGCACTTGGCTGATTAAGTACAACGCTCCGGACAGGGCTAACCAACCTGGTTCGATTTGATCGAGAGTGCGGCCATCTTTTTGCAACTCGATCAGACCCGACTCGATGGTGCGATGCCCGCCCCAGACAACCGCGACGAGCACGGCAAGTTTGAGTACCGGCTTAATCCAATTGCGTGGGGATGTCGCCGACATAAAGGGATTCGCTACGATAAGGTTTCAACAAATTAGGGGTTCAATAAAATGCCATGCGGTGCGAAGAACCAGCAGCGTACCGTTTTTGACGACACGATTGTAGGGGCCAAACGTTGCAGGGCGAAGTCTTGCGACACCACGATTGAATTGTTCGGCTCGCGACTGAGCAGATCTGGACATCTGTTCGATTCGCCGCTCGAATGACAAAGTCAAAGTCTGCTCGATTAGCGGGCGGCCGGGATCTCTCAACAAATCGGTAAAATTACATGGGCCGGGTTATCTCCATCGTCGTGCTGGTCGCCCTGGTGTCGGTGTTCGGATTTTTGTTTTTTCAGGTGATGGCGGGCTTTCTGCTGCCGGTATTTTTGGCGGTGCTACTGGCTGTGATCTTTCGGCCGTTGCATCGCAGGCTAACCGCTCAGTGCCGCGGCTATGTTCGCGTCGCCGCGGGCGTTACCACGTTGGCGATTTTGTTGATCGTGCTGGTGCCGCTGTTGTTGGTCATCTTGCGAGCTTCGACCGAAGCGATCCAGATGTATCGCGATCCCGACCAATTGCATCTCGATCAGCAAGCGCTCACCAACCTGATCGAAAAAGCCAACGAACGGTTGGGTTTGACGCTCGACCCGACCGAAGTACACGCGACGATTGTCGAACGTATCCAGGCTTGGTTGGGCCCGTTGGCTGCGCGCACGCCGGCTTTTTTGGGAAGATTTCTGATCGGATTCGCGGTGATGACCATCTCGCTGTACTATTTTTTGGCGGATGGGGAGGAGATGATCATCTCGGTCGGCAAACTGCTGCCGCTCGATTTGGGTTACCAGCGTCAATTGCTCGACCAGTTTGCCGACGTCAGTCGCGCGGTCACTAGTGCCACGTTGCTGTCGGCACTGGCGCAGGGAATTTTATCTGGTATCGCCTACTATTTTGCCGGATTAAGTTCGGTCTTCTTGCTGACCATGATCACGATGCTGGCGGCGATGATTCCGTTTGTGGGCGCGGCCGTGGTCTGGATTCCTGGTGCCCTGTGGTTGTACTTTTTTGCCGATAGCCCGACAGCCGGGATCCTGTTGGCGATCTGGGGCGGGGGAGTGGTTTCGATGGTCGATAATCTGATCAAGCCGCTGGTGCTGCACGGCCAGTCGAAGCTCCACCCGCTGCTGGCGCTGTTGAGCGTACTGGGCGGGGCCGAGGCACTGGGCCCGATCGGTATTTTTGTAGGGCCGATGGCCGTGGCATTTTTACAGGCTGGCTTAACGATGCTGAATGTCGAACTGAGCGCCATGCAGACGCCGCACGATTTCCAACACCATCGCGTAGTGGGCGATAATCAGGTGCCGATTCGGCCAGCGTAATGTGTGCTACTCTAAATCCACGACTTGCGCTCTATTTGCCCGCCGCCCATGCTACACTATTCACGAGTTCGACCATCGCAAACAACTGAAGCGACCATTGTTGGAGTGAACCAATGCCAGAAGTGAATCTTGAAGATCCGACAGCTCAGAAGATGTTCGAGGCATTCAAGAAATTGACGATGCATCAATTCTGGAAAAAAGTCAAAGGTGCGGTCAAGGAGCAAGGCGCCCTGAAGAGAAGGCCGCCTTTGCTAAGCTTTACAAATCGTTCGACATGAATTTAGGGAAAATTCTGGATAAATTCGACAAGGCTTTTCCCGAAGAGTCGGAGATGAAAAAGCACACTTCTCAGCTCGATACGATCTTCAAATCGTACGAAAAGAAAATCGACGACGCTGAAGTCGATCAAAAGTCCGCGATGTTGCTGGCCGGAACCGTCGACAAGCTCGACGCCGAAGTCAAACGCCGCATGGCCTGGGTGAAAAAGTACATTAAGTAAAGCATCTGTTTACTTCGAACACACTCGTACTAATGTCGACACTATTTTCGATCCTGTTCGCCGCCGCGGCGGCGCTAGTCGATTTCGGTTGGCAACCGCTCGATGAAGGCGGGCATGAGTACATCGTGCAAGTGCCTCCCGAGCAGTTCGATTTAGTCAAATCGAGCAGTGAAGGGTTCGAGAGCTACGTTCCGCCCGGGGTGACCGACATTCGGCGGATTCGCATCGTGATCGGCAATGCAAAGTTGCCGCGCGACGCAGAAGTGTTGAACGCGGCCTCAAAAACCGACAGCGTAAAAAACACTGAACACGCAACCGCGAACACAAGTGCTAGGCCGTCGCTGGGCGAGAGTGTCGCGCCGGCCGATCAAACCAGCGAGCCCCGGACGGCTGCCTATCGTAACGCAACGGTCGCACTCGAACCGTCCAGCGTGGGAAGTATTTCAGGCAGCGATCTGCCGGCCCAATATGCCTCCACGATGTTCGGCATCGACGTGCTGACGCTGAGCCAAATCGGGCTGAGCGCGGCCATCGGTTTGGCGGCGTTTGTGATCTTTTTGCATGTAGGCCTGCGGTCGCGCTATCGGGCGCTATTGCGGCAGTCGAACTGAGTGCCAATGGGCTTTGCAAGTGCCGTGATACGCATAAAGTCGATTCTGCACGACCATGAGTGGACGACTTACGAAGTTCAGTCTGGGGTAGCCAGTGGCACACACAGTTACGACTCTATGCGTCGTCGCGTTCGTTCGACACGTCACGATCGACCGCTTCGCTCCATGCGGTCACCGAAAGCTGCGTGTTCACCTTAACCTGATCCTGCAGTTCCCCCTCGAACTCCTCGGCCGACCAGCGGCTGCGCAAGACTTGCCGGATGGGTTGAAAGCGATGTGGTGGGTCCGAGCGGCGTTTGCGCGGCGGCCGTTGCGTGGCCAGCGGACTAGGGTGCTCGGCCGCAATTTCGGCATCCGCAACGTTGGTTAGAACCTCGGCAGTGTTGTGTCCGTTGATCGCGGGTAACGGTTCCCGCTTGATAACCTCGATGACTCGCGATGGCATCGGTTCGGGCAACTCGACCAGCGGAGTTTCCTCGATCGAAGTGATTAGCGCCGACGGCTCGATGGTCACCGTTTCACTGAGAATCGGCTCGTGATCGATTTGCCCGACCGGCACTATTTCGGGCTCGGTGTTCACTGCGGGCAGTGTTTTGGAAATCTTCTTCTTGCGGCGCGGCGGTTCAACGACAGCTTCGCCCTGCTGCTCCATTTCGGCCGGCAATAGAATTTTTGCCAACGCATCGTGATTGTGCGGCAGCCGACGAACATCGGCTCGCAATGCGCGAAACATTCGCGCGATATGCTCGTGGCACGTAAATATCAACAGTTGATGGCCCGCCGCGGCAAAGTCGACGAACGCCTGCGCGGCGGCCTCGGCTCGACGGGTATCGAAATTGACCAGCACGTCATCGAGCACGATCGGCAGTTGCTTACCTTGACGAGCAAACAGGCTGATCATCGCCATGCGTAAACTGAGAAACAATTGCTCGCGCGTGCCGCGGCTGAGTACCTCGATGGGCAGGTTGTTCCCATCGCGATCTTCGACCCGCAGCGTGTCTTCACCCAAAGGCGTCCAGACGCGACGATACTGTCCTTCGGTCATGCGCAGCAAGTACTCCGATGCCTCTTGCAACACAACCGGCTGTCGTTCGCGCTCGTACTCGTCTTTGATCGAATGCAGCAGATGCTCGGTCGTGGCGACGGTCTGCCAGCGCAACAGGGCATCGTCGAGGCGTTGTTCGACGATGCCAAGCTCAAGTTGCAATTTGCCCAGCCGCCGATCGTCGGCCAACATGCCAAGTTGATGATTGATTTCGCCGCGCTGCTCGGCCAAACGCTTGATCTGCTCGGATAACTTGACGTGCTGAGCGACCAATTCGTTGCGTTGCGTTTCATGGCCTGATCCGCCGGCAATCAAAGACTGCCCGGCCGAGTTTCCTGCTGACGATGACAACAGTGAATTCAGCTCGGCATCGCCGCCGACAGTCTGAGCGACGACAGCGATTTCTCGCGACAGCGCGTTTCGCCGCCGCACCAGTTCATCCAATTGCGTGCGCCGGCCGGCAAGTTGCCGGAATTCGTCTTCGTTGGTGACTTTGGCGGCGACCAGCAAGCCGCGACGTTTTCGTTGATAATTGCGACCACGCCGACCGTACTTGGCAAATCGTCGCCGGAGCACGGCCAGTTGCTGATCGAGCTCGTCGCGCCGCGCCATCTGTTGTTCTTGCAACCCCAGTTCACGACGTAATTTTCGCAACTGTTCGACCAACGTCATCCGCGTCACTGCTCCGATCGCCGTCCCGCTCGCCGAGGCGACGGTTGTGGCCGATATCGCGTTCGGTCGATCCCAGCCGGCGTCGGCCCAGAGTTGATCGATGCGTGCGGCCAGCGCCGCAAGTTCGCGACGACGCCGATCCCGTTCTTGGCGAGCTTGTTCCAATTGCTTCTCGATCGTCGCCAAGCCGGCGGCTTGTGAGATCATCGTTTTGATCTGGCTCGGCTTGAGCTCCGTCGGCAGCTTCAGCGCGGTGAGCGCCAATTGCCAACGGCGCCGCGCTTTTTTCCAATCGGCCTCTGCCAATTCGGCGCGCTGCTGCGTGGTCTGCGTTTCTTGCGCGGCAGTCACCCGGCGCGCGTCGAGGGACAGCAGTTGTTCGAGCATCGCCAGATCGGCCTCGGCCGCGTGCAATCGGCTGGTGAGCGAGCCACCCCCGGCGGGCAAAGTCTCGTCCAACTTTTCGCGTTCGGCCTTGGCTTGCTGATATTGGCGTTCAAGCATTTGCAATTGCTTGCGACAAGCTTCGAGTCGAGTAGCCGCCGATTTTTCTAATCCCAACTTGCCTGCCGCCGCGCCGCTCGCCGCCATCAGGCCCAAAATCACCATCGGCCAGCCCCAGTTGCCGGTGATCGTCGCGGGCAGAATCAAGCCGGCCAGAAACAGTCCGGCACCTATTACAAACAACACACCCAATAAACTGAGTTGCCAGAGCGGCAGAATTTGCCGTTCGACAAGCTCGTCGATCTCGCGTTTCAAGTCCGCGCGATGCGATCCCATCTGATCGAGACGGTCGTCGAGTTGCAAACGGCGACGCAGTTGCGACACCAATTGCCCCTGCTTTTCAAGCGCGGCGGCCAATTCGGTCTCACCGCGCGAGAGCAGTGCTTCCTCGACTTCGGTCACGCGCTCACCGAGTTTATTTTCCTGCTGCGACAGTTCTTGTTGAACTTGTTTCAAGCGTAGGCGTGAGTCGCGAACACCAGCGGCGGGAGCGCGCAGTGTGGCTAGTACTCGATTCGTCAAGGTTTCGAAATTGCCGAACAGCGCTTTGGGCAGGCCCGTCTGAGTGCGTTCAGCTGCAAGTTGATGTTCCAGTTTGCCGACTTCAATTTCGGATTCGGCAATTTGTTGTTCGAGTGCGACGATCCAACTTTCATGTTCCGAGATGGCCGCAATGCGCGGGGCCTGCCGCAACAACGGTTCGTTGATCTCCAGCTTCGACCGCTGAGCACGCAAATCTTGACGGCGCGCTTTGGTCTTCGCGCGTCGTAGTTTGGCCTGACGAATCCCCGTGGTCAATTCGGCCATGCGCACCAGCGCATCGGGCGGAAAATCTCCCAGCGGTCCGATCTCGGCTAGTTGTTGTTCGACACTGGCGCGCTGCAGCCAAGCCCCGCGAATGCCGGCAACCGCTTCGTGCTTGCGAAGTTGTTCGGAAAATTGTTGTTGATCCACTTCGGCGGCGACGATCGCCTGCTCGGCACTTTTCGATTCTTGACTCAAACGCCAATAGCGTGCCGTCGCGCCTTCGAGATGGTGAATCTCCGTCTGCAGCAATTCGCGTTGAGCCGACAAATCGGCAATCTGCGATTTTGCGCCGTCGGCACTCAGCAATCGCGTTCGTGAGCTATGCAATTCTCTTAGTACTTCGTTCAGCGAGACGCGATCCAATCCGCCCGCTAAATCATACAGTGCTCGACCGGCATCGACTTCGGTCAATGTGGAGAGCTCTTGCAATTCGCTCAAGCCGACGGCAAAGATGTTGAGATACGTCGTCTCGTCAACGTCGGATAGCAGACCTTGCAAATACAATTCGCCGGTTGTGTTTCCATCGGCCGAGTTGACGGTAACTTGGTCCGCACCCGTCGTAGCATCGAGAAATCTTTCGAGCGAAAATCGGACCTGGTTGTCGCACGCACGCAACAAACCGCCGCCGGTGCTGCCATGCACGCTTGGCAAGTATCGTTGGCGTCGGGCCGGAGTAAAGCCGTACAGCGCACCGCGAACAAATTGCAGGATGGTGGTTTTGCCGGCCTCGTTCGGTCCATAAAACACGGTCACTTGCGGCGAAAGCTCACGCAGTTCCAAATTGCTCCAGATGCCGAAACCGGAGATCTCGATATCGGTGAACTTCATGCTTCAGCCTCCTCGGAGCTTAATAGACTCGCGCCCAACCAAGCGGCTTCGTGAAGAACGCGGCGCTGAGTTGGTCCTGCCCTCAGTAAACGGACGCGTTCGAGCAGGTCCGCTCGTGCGTTCGCAGGCATGTACGCGTTCAGGTCGGGCGGGTCGATGGCATCGTTTTCATATTGATGCGCAGCCCGCAAGAAATCTCCCAACAGAGTCTCTTGTTCCAACCACGGCGTCGGGTAATTCGAAGGCCTTTCGACCGTGATCGAAAGACTCCACGCAGCCGGCGAGCGATGACCGAATTCGCCGCGCAAAATGCCCAACAACTCGGGCACATGGTTCGCCCAGGAAACTCGATCATCTGGTGTCTTGGTCGCGATGGTCCACGTTATGATCAAAGTTGTGGATTGCGTATCGATCAACGATTGAAGGCGCTCGCGAAGTTGTCGCTCCAGTTCAATGCGCGAAGTATTGGCATCGACTACGATGCGTTCGTTTAGGAATCGCACGACATCGGTCGAGTACGGAGTAGTTTGCACGTGACCTTGCTCGTCGACTTGAACTAACGTGCAACCGTGTGAACCTGATTCGGCGGGGGAGCGACCTTGCGGGCTGCCGGAGTAATGCACGATCGGCGAGGCTTCAATGGGCAACGTCGCATCGTGTTCGCCGCCGAGTGCCCAATAGTCGACATCGGAATCCTCGGCCATATCGTCGCTCAGGTCGCCGTATAGCATTCCTATGGTCAATAGACCGGCGTGAGATCTTTCGAAAGCATCGTGCTGCACTACGAAATCGGTGTCGGTGCGTTTGTTTTCGACATAGCTATGTCCGATCAGTTCGGCACACGGCCGACCTTGACGCATCGCGACGAAACGCGTGGGGGCAGCCATCGAAAATCGATGAACATTTGCCGGCCAGTCGACCATCTCAAAGCAGTCGGACCATTGTTCGGCTTGACCGCCCAGCCAGTAGACTTCGATGCCGCGTTCGACAAGGCGATTGAACTGTTGTACGAGAAACAAACAGCCGCGCGGGCCCGATTGGTGCGGGTCGAGCAAGTCGCCGGCCAACAGCACAAAGTCCACTTCGTGCCGCAGCGCGAGATCAAAAACATTGTTTGCCGCGCGATAGGGCGACTCGATCAGAAGTTCGCGCAAGTGATCGGGAACCTCGGCCAGCCCGCTGGGCAAACGTTCGAGGTGAAAATCAGACGACTGAATGAATCGAATCGGTCGCATAATTATGGCGCCTCCTTGCGCGGCCAACGGTCAGTCGGCAGCGCGGCGGACTGGATTGGCAATAGTTTGCTACGATTGCGTAGTCTAGCCCATCTGCGCAATGGCTGCCATGTCGGTTTTGCTAGTTTTGCTGCTGGAGGCGTCGGCGACGCACATGAGCGTATAGCCCCCGGCCTTGCCGGGGACTGAAGGATTTACGGTATATCGCGTCCAACAAAAATCCCGATCTGCTTTTGAGACGATCACACCCTCCTTCATTGATCGACTTTATTTGCTTGAAGTGCGCTGGCTCGGGCAACTACACTAGATGCTACTGATTCTGCCCGCCTTGCGTCTCCCGCCCTCTGACAACCTTTGCCATGCGCTTGCGTTGCTCTATTTGTTGGCTAGCCCTGTTTGCCACTTGCCAAACGATGTTGGCTCGGGCCGATGAATCGCGTTTCAGCGGGCTGTTTTCCGATAGCAAACGAACCACGGGGAGCAGACTGTCGGGTTGGATCGCCGGTGGTCAGGCCAAGTTGGGCGACCGTGCCATTTTAGATCCCGCCAACCCCGCCAAATGGATTCGACGCGAGAGTGTGGCCGCTAGCACGTCGCCGACGGCATTTGTCGAAATGGTCGGCGGCGATCTGTTACCGGGACGCGTGACCGAATGGGGCGATACCAGCGACATCGCTCACGGAGAGCTCCCCACGCATGTCGTGGTGGAGCCCGAGATCGCGCTAGACGGGCCCGACAATGGCAATCGCGGCCAGGTCAGGGTGTTGACCCGATGGATTCGACGTATTGTTTGGGATCGTCGAGCCAAAGATCAGTTTGTGCCCGGCACGGTATTTTATCGCGATGGGCGACAAGTCGCATTTCAGGCGGCGCGCTTTTCCGATGGCGCGGTGAGCATTCTGACCGCAAGCGAGCGAAAGCAAATTTCGTTCGACGAGATTGCCGAGTTGCATTTACCATCGACGAACGCCTGGGACGCATACTTCGAACAGTTAGCTGCGATCACCCCCGATTGCTCTGCGCGTCTGGTGCGCTTGACCAGCAGCGACGGACTGGTGGCGACCACCGCGGTCGAGCGATTGTTGCCGGTCGCAAAGCCGGGAGGAGGAAGTGCCGACGAAAAATCGTTGCAAGCATTTCGGCCGGCCTGGGCAATCGACCCGCTGTATGTTCGCGTAGCGCGAGTCCAGAGCTGGCTGTTTTTTGCACCGCAGGAAATTCCGCTGTCGCTGTTGCAGCCGGCTAAAGTCGAGCAACGCTCTACCGTCTCGGCCGGTTTGCGCCCGCGGATTGATCAGAATGTGCAAGGCGGCATGCTCGAAAGCGGCGGACAAACTTTTGGCTGGGGGTTTGGCGTGCAGTCGCGCAACGAACTGTATTTCGACCTACCCGCGGCGGTTCAGGGATTTCGCACCCAGTTCGGTCTTGATCAATCGGTGGGACGAGGCGGCTGTGTGCGCGGATTGATTTTCGCGAATGCGCCAACGGGCGAGCCGATTCACAAAACTCGGCAGATGATCGGAGCGGGTGAAACGGTCGACTCGGGCCTGTTATCGCTCGGTGGTCCGGAATCAGGAAATAAACAACTGGTACTGGTTGTCGACTCGGCTCACGATGATCGACCGGCGGGTGCCGATCCGTTCGACATTCGCGATTTGGCCAACTGGCTGGAGCCGCAATTGCAGTTGGATTTGACCAAGCTCAAAGCCGAGGTATCGAAGCGCATCGCGCGCGGCTATCCGGGGCTTGAGGGCTGGACCATTCAATCGCCCGATCTCGCCGCCATGCGCTTCGCCACGCGTTGGTCGAGTCCGGAACTAGAAACTCGACGTCTGCGGCATGAATGGAATTCGACGTTGCCGCACATGTCTCTGACGCGCACGATGCGAGTCGGTCCGCAGCAACAATGGCTGCTGGTCTACGTGAGTCGCAGTGGCGACCCGGCCGGAGGGATCGGCGCGCGCGTTCAGGTGCGCATCAATGGTCGCGCGGTGCAAGAGTTCGATGTACCGGCGCGCAACGGAGCGGCGAACGCCTCACCATTGCCGGTTCCAGTCGATGTGTTTCGTGATCAAGCGATCAAAGTCGAGGTGGTGCTGATGCCGGCCAACGACAAGGCGATGATCGAATGGTCATCCGCGCTATTGGTCGAACGACTGCCCGGCCTGATCGAGGTGTTGGACGACGCCCCGCACGCTCCGATGCAATTGGTCGCAGCTCTCGATCCGATCGAGATGACTTCGACCGACAAATACACCACGTCGTCTGCGTTGTTGGTCAAGCGCGAGAACGGTCGAGTCACCTTGGATTTGCCAACACCGGCAATTCGAGAGAATCCGCAAGTGGGACAATTCCGCTGGATGCGGTTTGCTTGGAAAAAGCGGGCGGGCGACCAAATTGCGATCGAAGCCCGTGCCCAGCTCGGGATCGCCAAAGGCGGGCGACGACCGCGACGCGAACTTCTCAAAGAACAAACGTTGCGCTATCATGCCGGACCGGCACAACCCAAGGAGCTCGACTTTCGTGCGGTGCGGGTCGGCGACAAAGTACCCCAAGATTGGACCGTGGTCGATGTCGATCTGTTCAACGACTTGCGTGGGCCAGCCCAACTGAACGAGCTGAGCTTTTTTAGCGAAGACAACGAACCCGTGCTGATCGACCATATTTACTTAGCCCGAACACGGATCGATTTGGATCGCTGTCCGAAGCCGGGAGAGTCGGGCAAAACGCAAAGCGGACCTCCGGCCGATAAGAACGTGCAGGCCGAGACCAAAGATCGCGATCGATTTCGTTTGGTCTTCGGCGAGCTGTTACCGCAGTTCTCGCTCACTGGAACCGAGGTTGAACTACAGCGACTCCATGAATTCGGGGGTCGCAAAAACGTCGTGCGATTCGCGGCGCTAAAACCACACTCCGACATCTTATTGCGTGCCCCGGTCGAACTGTCGGCCGGCAAGTCCTCGCAATTGAAGTTCAGCGTCAGCCAACGCAAAGCCCTGGGCAATTGCAATGTGCGAGTGACGATCAACGGCGAATCGATGCTCGATCAGACCATCGGCCGCGACGCGACCATGGACCAATGGTCCGATGTCAGCGTCGATCTTGGAAAGTTCAGTGGGCAGAAAGTCATTGTCGAACTGCTGGCGCGCGTTCATTCCGGCGAGCCCGACGTAATTTGCCTCACAGGTCCGACAATTGAATAAGCGCCGATTGCTCAGAGCGCGTCGATTGAAAAACTGCCGACTATCGTATCTCGGAAGACCATGACGGAAATTCCGCAAATCGAAGATCATCACCTCGTCGAGTCGGCCCAAAGCGGCGATCGCGCTGCCTTCGAACTATTGGTTCAACGGCATCAAGGCGCGATTTACGGATACCTGCGCGCACGCTTATCCGAACCGGCCGATGCCGAAGATCTATGCCAGGAAGTCTTTTTGCGAAGTTATTCGGCCAGGGCACGATTCGACAGCGGGGATATGGTGCGGCGGTGGCTGATCGGTATCGGTCGCAACTTGCTGCGTGAGTATGCCCGCAAAACCAAGCGGCGCAAGGAAGTTATCTGGACAGAATTGTGCCTCGATCTCGAAAACATGGTTTCCGAAGAAGACCGCTTCGACGAGGTCGCGGTTCATCTGCCGGGCTGCATCGAATCGCTCGGCCCCAGCGCGCGCGAAGCGTTGGACTTGCACTATCGCACCAGTATGCGGCTGGCCGAAATCGGCGATCGGTTGCGGCGCAGCGAAGGGGCGATCAAGCTGTTGATGTTTCGCGCCCGGCAAGCGTTGAAAATGTGCCTTAGCGGAAAAATGCATCGACAAACTTAAATCATTGAACGTCTGAATTAGTAACAACTGTTGGAAATTCGCTCCGCTGCATTCCGAACCTGACTACAACCAAACCACATCGCTACCATATCCCGGCGCGAATACAAACGCGTCATCGCTCGAGCGTACCATGACCGACAAAGAGCTGATTGAACTCATCGAACTTAAGCTGCCTCAAGAGCTCACGCGCGATGAAGTTGAGCTGATTCGCCGGCGAATGGCCGAGTCGGCCGAGTTGCGCCAAGCGCTTGCGGGTCGAATTCTGATCGACCAGTACTTGTCCGACGCGATCGGCCAGGTGCAACTTCCGATTGACGATCTCTATGCCAGGGCCACGCAGTCGCGCCGTCAACAACGTTTGGCATATCGGTTATGGGCCATCGGGCTATTGCTGTTGATATGTTGTCTGGCAGCGGGGGGTTGGTATGGCCGTGACTGGCTGGAAC
>JAYTAU010000004.1:0-2329 GCA_043737375.1 Planctomycetia bacterium | reverse complement strand
GCAATGCCCAAAAAATCGGCGCCCAAATACATAACCCGCCGGCCCACAGCAGCATATACGGCCAACGATCGGTCACATCGCGCAAGGCCATGTAATTGGTGACCAAACAGATCGCCAATAAGACCACGCTGTGCCACATCCACAGCAGGCCCCAGTTCTGCAACACCGTGGCATGATGCGTCTCGCGAAACACGCGCGCAATAATTTGCGTGAGTCCGCCGCTGCGCGCCGAGATCGGTTCGCCCACCAGATACGCTTCCAGATCTTCGGCCATCGCTTGCGCGCTGGGGTAGCGCAGCTCAGGAGGCTTCTGCAATGCCATCAGCGACATCAATTCCAAATCGCGATCGGCCTTATTGTTCAACAATCGCGGCGGCAACGGTTCCTGTTCGAGCACCATCAACACCGTATCGACGGGCGATGCAGCCTGAAACGGCGGACGACCTGTCAGCATGGCGTACAAAATCGTGCCCAGGCTATACACGTCGCTCGTCGGGCCGATTTCGCCACGATTGCCCGCGGCTTGCTCGGGGGCCATGTAGCTGGGCGTACCCAAGATCGCGCCGGTGTTGGTCAGGTCGCTATCGTCGCTGATGCGTTTGGCCAGACCGAAATCGGTCACATGCGGCCGGCCTTCCAAATCGATCAGAATGTTCGACGGCTTAAGGTCGCGGTGCAACACCCCTTGCCTATGCGCAAAGTGTATCGCACGGCAAATCGGCGCGAGCATCGTCGCCGCGTCGCGCGCCGCAAGCGGGCCGTCAGACAGTCGCCGCGCCAAGGTTGTGCCGACGACAAACTTCATGCTGAAGTACGGCAGACCATCGAACTCGCCGACTTCGTAAACCGGCACGATGCCCGGATGATCGAGCCGGGCGACCGCTTCGGCTTCGGCCCGAAAACGCGCCAAGTCGGCGGGCGATGCATGATTGCCGCGCAGCACCATCTTCAAGGCGACCATGCGGTCTAAGCTGATCTGGCGGGCTTGATAAACGACCCCCATGCCCCCGCGACCGATTTCGGCCAATAGTTCGTAATCACCAAGTCGACGCGGCAACTCCATGACCGGCGGCTGGCTCGTCTTCGGCAAATGCGCCGCGGTCGGCGATGAGTGCATGGCGACCGCATCGGCAATCATCACCGCAGCCCATAGCTCGCGCAATTCGCCCGACAAGTCGGGGTGCAGCTTGCCGAGTTCGACAAAGTCGGGCGGCTTACCGGCGCGAAAATCGGCTGTTATCTGTTCGAGCAGATGGGCCAGCAGTTCATCGCGGTCATTAAGGCTATTTATCGCCACGTTTAATCAACGAATTAATTGCTGTGGCGCAAGGAATAAGAATGCACGCGAATGCCAATGCAATGGCTCGACTCAGATTATAATAGTCCACCAAGCCTCCCAGACGCGGAGCGGACTGCAAAAAAAGGGATAAACTTTTTCGCCTTCCTCTGTGCTCTCGGAGACGGCGCAGCTATTCTGAAATCTGCACGATCACCGATCGATTGGCCGAACTGCAGGGCACATGCGAACCATGTTCACACGACTGATTTCTAACTACCTGGCCCCGTTATGTCGCGCGAACGTGAACCGGGCCTTACTCGCGATTCTCGTCATCGTGGCAGATGCCGGTCCGCTTTGGGCGCAAGCAAAACCGGCCGTCGAACCGGCGGCGAAATCTTACACCATGGCCTACATGGTCGTGGTGCTGCTGATCGCACTGGGTCTGATGATCGTGCTGCGAGGCGGTGGTCGCTCCAACGAACCCAAGCTACCCGACCTGGAGTGAGGCAAGTAGATTGAGACGTGAGGTTTGGGATCAGAGGCTTGAGACTTGAGCAATGCTGCCGGCTCGTGCTGCGTTCTCCAGCCTCTAGCCCCGGGCCTCTAGCCCCTTGCGCGCGGCTGCTCCTTGATCCAAAAATTTCGGTCGCTTAACCGGCGATTCGATCGCCGGTCGACGAATCCCAAAGAACTCTGCGATCCGATAGACCACGGTTTGCAGTTCCGCCGGCTCGAGCTCGGGAAAAATCGGCAGAGCCAGCGTCTCGAGCGCCGCCCGTTCCGATTCCGGTAAACTGCCCGCCGCATAGCCTAAACCTCGGAAACAGGCTTGCTGGTGCAATGCAACCGGGTAATAGATTTCGCTGCCGATTTTGGCCTGGGCCAAGTATTGCCGCAGCACGTCACGGCGACCATTGGGAACTCGAATCACGTACTGGTTCCAAACATGCTTGGCGTGCGGCGTGGTAATTGGCAGCGCAAGAATGCGTGCCAGTCCGCTCTCCTGAAACAATTGGGCATAGCGTTCGGCGTCGGGAGAGCGCCCGACCT
>JAYTAU010000003.1:0-5892 GCA_043737375.1 Planctomycetia bacterium | reverse complement strand
ATAATGTCTCCATCCTCAACCCTCCTTTCGGGAGGGTTAGTTATGGGACATTTCTATCCGCGCCTTAAGGGACAATTCTATCGGCGCATTACAGCATTTGCAGCTGTCCTGCTGGAAGCCGGGCCGACGCTTGTGGTAATCTGAAAGAGCGCCCCGATCCCCAGTTCCCAGCCTATACGCCATGTCACCCATCAACAACCGCTACGAACGTCTGCTGCAGTTCAATGTAGCCGTGATCGTAGTGCTGGGGATCGTGATGTTGGGCATGGGCCAGCGCGACTTACGATTGGGATTGCTGGCCATCGTCGCGACCGCGGCGGCGTTGTTCTTGACCGACATCATGCGTTGGGTTCGATTGAATCGTACATTGGCCAATATCGCGGCCTTGACGGCAGTCGGCTTTTCGATCGCCGACTTCTTCCGGTTCGAGAGCGAAACGCAATTACTGGCCATCGCCAACCTATTGATTTATCTGCAATGCGTGCTGTTGTTTCAAGAGAAACAGCTCCGTGTGTATTGGCAAATCCTGGTGCTCAGTTTGTTGCAGGTCGTCGTCGGCGCGGCGCTCAACTTGGGAGTAGTTTTTGGCCTGCTCATGGTGATCTACATGCTGCTGATGCTGAGCGCCGGCATGTTGTTGTTCATTCGTCACGAGGTGAGCCGACGAGTTCGTAACGATCCGTTTGCGGAGCCGCTGTCCGCGATGATCCTTCAGTCTCAATCGCTGAAATCGACCGACTCGAACACTTTGTCCTGGACCGACACCACGGTAACACAGTTGCCCAATGCCGATCACAATTCCATCAACCAACTGCTGCATTCGGGTTTTTTGCGACGATTGATGTCGATGGGCTGCGGTACGCTGCTGATTGCGGCGGCGGTTTTCTTTTGCTTGCCCCGCTTCGGCTCCAGCATGTGGCATCCGGTAGGACTAACGGCGCAACGCACGGTCGGATTTTCCTCGTCCGTTTCACTGGGCGCGTTGGGCGAGGTATCCGAAAATCCCGAATTGGTCATGCGCGTCGAGTTTTTAAGCCGCGACGCCGACGTCCCCTATTCGGTCGTCGGCGAGCCTTTGTTTCGCGGGTCGATCCTCGACAACTATTCGCGCGGCGAATGGACCTTCTTTCGTCGTCGTTTCAGTCGCGCCACCGGGGGCCTGTCGCCGGCACCAACCAATGGTACGTTCGTGCGTCAGCGCATCACGATCGAACCGCTCGACGAGCCGGTGCTGTTCGGCATCTACCCGATGTTTCAGTCAGATGAAGGCTATCGCGACCGGAGGGTTCGTTTTAATTACGACCTCCGACAACTGATGCGAACCGACGGGAGTCAAAGCGAACGACTCACTTACGAATTATTGACCGGAGGATTGGTCAACGGCCGGCAACGGTCGATTGTTCCCGAGCTTGAGCCATTGCGATTCGATCTGCAGAAAAAGCAACTGTTGCAATTGCCATTTACGATCGGCACCGCGGATCCTTACAACACGACCCTACAACAAAGCCGACAACGCCGGCTGGATGTCGATCCGCGGGATGATCTACCGGAATTGGTTGCCGCCGCGCGTCGTCAGGTTACCAACGCAAAACTTGATGCCGACGATCCCGAATATCGTCACAAGGTTGCCAAGCTGCTGGAGCGCTATTTCCTTACCGGTCGATTTTCGTATTCGTTGCGACCGCAATCGCGCGACCGGTCGATCGACCCGATCGAAGACTTCATCAAGAACAATCCGCGCGGGCACTGCGAGTACTTTGCGTCGGCGTTGACATTGATGCTCCGTAGTCAGGGAGTTCCGGCCCGCATGGTCATCGGATTCAAAGGGGGCGAATTCAACGCGCTGGGAGGTTTTTATCAGGTGCGGCAACTGCATGCACATGCCTGGGTCGAAGCTTATCTCGAACCCGATGAAATTCCCGAAACCGATCGCGTCGGAAATTATGTCAATCACGCCGGTTGGATGACGCTCGACCCGACACCCGCCAATGCCGACGCCGCCGAGTTCGACGAGCGCGGCTGGCTGAACTCGGTCGCCGATCTGGGCGACTATCTTCAATCGCTCTGGAGTACGTACGTGGTCGGGTTGAATGCCGAACGTCAACGCGATGTCGTCTATGGGCCGCTGTCCGAAATCGCCGATCAAAGCACTCTCCTCACCACGCTGACCGCGCTGCCAGGGCGAGTATGGCAAACGATTCGAGACTGGCGAAATTGGCTTCGTCCGTCAAGTATCGCGGTCATCTTACTGACCATGCTAACGATCTACGGGCTGGTCAATTTGGTCCGATGGATTGCGAGTCGCATGCTTCAGACGATCGGCCATTCGATCCGTACTCCGCGGCGCAAACCGTCGCAGGTCGACTTTTACGATCGGCTGGAACAACTATTGGGACGGTTCGGCTTGATGCGTTCCGACCGGCAAACTCCGCTTGAGTTTGCACTGGCCTGCGGAGCCGAGTTGGGCGCGAACGATCAATCACGACAGTTTGCCATCTTGCCGCGACGCATTGTCGAGGCCTATTACCGCGTTCGATTCGGCCGCCATGCCCTGGACAGCCACGAAGCCCACGCGGTAGAACAACAACTCTTGCTGCTCGAAGCAATGCTTAATCAACTTGCCGGCAAACAGCCGGTGCCGAGCGCATGACAGCCGAGCGCACATCGCTTTGATCGTCTTTCGTGTTAGGGGTAGATTTAGCCCGCTCAACATCGAGGCAACGCCCCGGCGAGGTTCGTTCGTAATATTGAAGAACTTCCTCGCTTACGCTTCGGGGTTGGAAGGGTATCATTGATAATTATTACGGGGCCGTTCACCTCTTTCATCATCTCATCGAATCGACAATATGAAGATTGGACTCGTCGGCTACCAAGGTTCCGGAAAGAGCTCGCTATTCGAATGGCTGACCGGAGTGAAATCGGACCCTGCGCAGGCACACACCGCGCAAAGCGCCATGTGCGTGGTGCCCGAACCGCGCGTCGAACCGCTCTGCAAAGTCTACAGCCCCAAAAAAATCACGCTGGCATCGATCGAGCTGGTCGACACGCCGGGCCTCAGCCGCACGCAAGAAGGCAACGCGGCTCGGCTAGGATTGATTCGCGAGGCCGGCTGCCTGATTTTTGTGGTGGCCGGATTCGGCGGTGCCGATCCATTATCCGACTTAGCCAGTTTCGAAGGAGACTTGCTGTTGGCCGATTTGGAAATCGTCACCGGCCGCATCGAGCGATTGCGCGAGAGCAGCAAAAAGCCTCGTCCCAATCGCGAGCAAGAGTTGACCGAACTCGCTGCGCTCGAACCGTTGTTGGTTGCGCTCGAATCGGGCAAACCAGTTCGCGAAGCCGGCATGACCGAAGAACAACGCAAGCATACGAGTTCGTTCCGGTTACTCACCCAACGGCCGAAACTGGTCGTCGTCAATTTGGCGGATGACGATCAGCCCGGTCGCTTTGCCACACAAGCCAAGGGCAAGCTCGACGACACGGTTGAAATGGTCGCCGTACCGGTCGGATTAGAGTTGGAATTGGCTCGCATGTCGCCCGCCGATCGCGTGGAATTCGAAGCCGAGCTGGGTGCCGATCGGGCCGACCGCGACAGCCTGCTACGAAAAATCATGGCGGTCTCGGGACAGTTTCTATATTTCACTGCGGGTGATAAAGAAGTTCGCACCTGGATGCTACGCGTGGGGGGCACCGCGCTCGAAGCGGCCGACAACGTGCATAGCGATTTGGCGCGCGGGTTCATTCGTGCCGAAGTCATGCGGGCTGAAGATTTGATTCGCCTGGGCAGCGAACGCGAAATCAAAGCCAACAACTTGGTCCGACAAGAACCCAAGGATTACGTGGTCAAGGACGGCGATATTTTGCATATCAAGTCGAACGTGTAGTTGCGATCTTACAATATGATCTCGCCTGATGTAGGAGGCGTCTCCGACGCCGATTGACAACTCGCCCAATGTAGCAGGCGTCTCCGACGCCGATTGACTACACCTATCCGTTCGATTCCCAGGCTTGATCAGTGTCGTGTGAGCGTCAGATTTGTAGGCAACGCGGCGAGTATTTGCAAAGCGTCTGATCTTTAGCCCCCGGCTTCGCCGGGGGTTGGATATCGAGTGTGGATTAAGACGACTGGACGATCCATCAAATTCAATCATGCCCCCCGGCGGAGCCGGGGGCTGAGTGTTGGTTTTTGCGTCGAACGAATTGCTTCCTACATTCGTGACGCTTATACATCGGTGTCGGCGACACCTCCTACAAAATCAGGCTTGATCGGTGTCGGCGACACCTCCTACAAACTCAGCACCATGCAAAACTTCGAGCAACTGGGGCTGTTCTATCTTGGCAAGCAATACGACCTGGATCGTAGCGAGGTCGACGAAGACCCGGTGCTGTACGATGCTAAGGATCTGACCACGCATGCGGTTTGCGTCGGCATGACCGGCAGCGGCAAAACGGGCCTTTGCCTCGCGCTGCTGGAAGAAGCGGCCATCGACGGCATCCCGGTCATCGCGATCGATCCCAAGGGAGATCTCGGTAATCTATTGCTGACGTTCCCGCAGTTGCAGCCCGACGATTTTCAACCCTGGGTCGATGTCAGCGACGCCAAGCGCCGCGGTCAGTCGGTCGAAGAATATTCCAAGGTAACCGCCGACCGCTGGAAGGCGGGCCTGGCCGAATGGGGGCAGGACGGCGCCCGCATCGAACGTTTTCGTTCGGCCGTCGACCTGGCCATTTACACGCCGGGCAGCGACAGCGGATTGCCCATTAGTTTGTTGCGATCGTTCACTCCGCCTGCTGCCGCCGTTTTGCAAAACAACGAGGCCCTGCGCGATCGGATCATGGCCACGGTCTCGGGATTGTTGGCGCTGGTGAATCTCGATGCCGATCCGCTTACCAGCCGCGAGCATATTTTGTTGTCGAACATTCTCGATCGCAGTTGGCGTGACGAAAAAGCGCTCGACATGGCCGAACTGCTGCGGGCCATTCAAACACCGTCGTTCGACAAAGTCGGGCTGATGGATCTCGAGACATTTTTCCCCGCAAAAGATCGCTTCAAACTGGCTTTGCTGCTCAACAATTTAATCGCCTCGCCCGGCTTCGCGGTTTGGACGCAAGGCGAGCCGCTCGATATCGGTCGTTTATTATATACGTCCGACGGCAAGCCGCGTATCTCGATTATGTCGATCGCGCATTTGGCCGACAGCGAACGCATGTTCTTTGTCACGCTATTGCTCAACGAGGTGCTGTCGTGGATGCGGACTCAGTCAGGTACGTCGAGTCTGCGTGCGATTCTGTATATGGACGAGGTGTTTGGCTACTTTCCACCGACGGCCAATCCTCCCTCGAAGCGGCCGATGCTGACGCTGATGAAACAGGCCCGCGCGTTCGGATTAGGCGTCGTCCTGGCAACGCAAAACCCCGTCGACTTGGACTACAAAGGTTTGTCGAACGCAGGCACCTGGTTCTTGGGACGATTACAAACCGAACGGGACAAAGCCCGCGTTCTCGAAGGATTGGAAGGCGCTTCGGCGGCGGCCGGAGCCAACTTCGATCGGCAAGCGATGGAAACCACGCTGGCTCGATTAGGTAACCGCGTGTTTCTGATGCACAACGTTCACAACGACGAGCCGGTGGTCTTTCAAAGTCGCTGGGCCATGTCGTATTTGCGCGGCCCGCTGACGCGCGATCAAATCGCAACGCTCATGCACGCTCGCAAGGCCGGCCATGCTACCGACGGCGACGGTCGATCGGGCGACGGAACCTCGGAAAGCAACTATTCCGACGTTAGCGCCGTGGCAGGCCGAATTGCCAACGGTCCGATTGCCGATGCTCGACCGCTGTTGCCGCCCGAAGTGCCCGAGTTGTTTTGGGCCTATCGGGGCACAACGTCGGAGA
>JAYTAU010000002.1:0-5893 GCA_043737375.1 Planctomycetia bacterium | reverse complement strand
TTGATAATTTGCCGCCCGGATCGTACGGCGTGCGAGAGATTCAGCCGGCGGGGTATTTTCAAGGGGGCACGCTGGTCGGTAGCGAAGGAGGGATCGTTGCCGAGCAAGACTTGATCAAACAGATCGTGATAACCAGTGCAACGGACGCGGTGAACTACGACTTCTGCGAAAACTTGCCTGCGAGTCTGAGCGGTCGTGTGTATGCCGACCCCGAGGCGGACTGTGTTTACGGCCCCAACGACATTCCACTGTCCGGTGTGAAGATCGAACTGCTCGATGAGCACAACATCATCGTGGCGACCACCTTCACCGACGCCGAAGGCAAGTACAAGTTCGAGGGGCTTGCGCCTACAAAGTACACAGTCAAAGAGACGCAGCCCGTCGGGTACTTTCAAGGTGGTACGCTGGTCGGCAGCGCCGGGGGCGTGGTCTCGGCCCAAGACGTCATCAGCCAGGTCACGCTGACTAGCGGATTGAACGCGATCGACTACGACTTCTGCGAAAATATTCCGGCCAGAATAAGCGGCAAAGTCTACGCCGACCCCGAAGCGGATTGCGTTTACGGTCCAAACGACACTCCGCTGGTGGGCGTGACGATCGAACTGCTGGGTGCCAATGGTGAGGTGCTGGCAACGACATTGACCGACGCGAACGGCAACTACAAGTTCGACGGACTCGCGCCGGGAACATACTCGGTGCGCGAAGTGCAGCCAGCCGGTTATTACCAAGGCGGAACAATGGTCGGTAGCTCCGGCGGTGTCGTCGCCGGGCAGGATCTGATTTCCGGCATCGTGCTGACCAGCGACTTGGATGCCGTCAATTATGATTTCTGCGAAAATATTCCCGGCACCATCAGCGGCAAGGTTTACGCCGATCCCGAAGGGGATTGCGTGTATGGGCCGAACGACATTCCGCTCTCGGGCGTGACCATCGAATTACTCAATGCTAGCGGCGACGTCATCGGCACGACCCTGACCGATGCTGCGGGCAAGTACAAGTTCGAAGGGCTGGCTCCAGGCAGTTACTCGGTTCGCGAGCTACAACCCAACGGGTATTACCAAGGCGGTACGATGGTCGGCAGCGTGGGCGGGGTGATCGCCGCGCCTGACTTGATCAGCCAGGTTGTGATCGTGTCGGCCACAAATGGCCAGAACTACGACTTCTGCGAGAACATTCCGGCCAGCATCAGCGGGCGTGTACACGCCGATCTCGATGGCGACTGCCAGTTCGACCCGGGCGAGCTGTTGCTGGTTGGTGTGAAGATCGAACTGCTCGATGCGAATGGTGTGGTGATCGCGACGACATTCACCGACGCCTTTGGCGAATACAAGTTCGAGGGCTTGGCTCCCGGAACTTACGGCGTTCACGAAGTGCAGCCAAACGGTTACTTCCAAGGTGACCAGCAGGTCGGTACCGCAGGCGGTGTCAAGTCTGCAACGGATTATATGACGCTAATCGTGCTGGGCTCGGCCGATGCCGGCCTGAATTACGACTTCTGCGAAGTCGTGCCCGGCAGCATCAGCGGGCGTGTGTTCGGCGATCTCGACGGTGATTGCCTCTACGACCCTGGTGAATTGCCGCTGGCTGGCTTGCGCATCGACTTACTCGACGTGAACGGCAACGTCATCAGCACCGCTTACACCAATGCGCAAGGTCAATACAAATTCGACGGCTTGGCACCGGGCAGCTATGGCGTGTTCGAGCATCAACCTGCCGCTTACGCCGACAGCGGAGAAACGATTGGCTCGGCCGGCGGAGTGCAGTTGGTCAACGATCGAATGGAACAGATCGTGATTACCTCGGGCCGGCATGGCATCGAATACAATTTCTGCGAGTTGCCGTTAGGCAGCCTGTCGGGTTATGTATTTCAAGATGGCCCGACAATCGTACTGCCGACTGATTCGACCGTCGATCCGACCACTCTGCGAGACGGTGTTCGATCAGCGGGAGACAAGCCGATTGCCGGCGTGATCATTATGCTGGGCGACGCGAGCGGCAATCCGATTCTCGATCAATTTGGCAATCCACGTTACGCCGTGACCGATGCCAACGGTTACTATCAATTTACCGGGCTGTTGCAAGGACTGTATACGGTTCGCGAAATTCAGCCTTCGGCATTTATCGATTCGATCGACAAGGCGGGCAGCACGGGGGGCTGGGCCGTCAATCCCAACGGCACTATCGATCCACTGATTCTGCAGCAACTCACCGTGGCGCACAACTTCGATGCGATTGTTCGTATTCCGGTTGGGCCCGGCGCGCCATCGGTTGAAAACAACTTCAGCGAAATTCAAGTCGTGCGGGCGGACATTCCGCCGCAGATTTACGAACCGCCGGTCATTGCTCCGATCAAAGTTTACTCGCCGCCCGGTGTGTTGCCGCTGACACCAGAAAAACTGCTGCCGATTCCGTTGTTGGATTTCGTACCCCAGCCGTTCATCGCCGGAAACAGCGCAATCGGTTACACCTGGCACTTAAGCGTAATCGACGCGGGCGATCCGCGTGGCAGTATGGCGGGCGAAACGCTGGTGCAAGCCGGCTCGGGGCTGTTCAACGTCGACACCTGGACCGGCGCCGACCTGCAACAAGCGCAATGGTCGTTGATTAAGGATGACGGCCTACCGATCGAGCGACCGATTTTTGGTGCGCCCGGGGCGATACCGCTGTCAGGCGATTTCAATGGCGACGGCCGAGCCGAGATCGGTGTCTTTATCGACGGCGAGTGGTTCATCGACATCAATGCCAACGGTGTTTGGGACGAAGGCGATCTGTGGGCCAAGTTGGGCACCGAAGGCGACAAGCCGGTCGTCGGCGATTGGGATGGCGACGGCAAGGACGACATCGGCATCTTCGGTCGCGCGTGGGCCGGCGATCCGCGAGCCATCCTCCGTGAACCCGGCTTGCCACACGTATTCAACAATAAGCCCAAGCTGGTCGCTAAGAATCTGCCGCCGAAAAAAGAAGACGCTCCGCTCGATAAGCGCACCATGAAGGTCAGTACGCAAGGCGCGCTGCGAGCCGACTTGATCGATCACGTGTTCAGCTACGGCGTCGCCGGCGATCGCGCGATCGCGGGCGATTGGGCGGGCAACGGAGTCGATTGTATCGGCGTGTTTCGCAACGGTGCCTGGCACTTCGATATGAATGGCGACGGTCTATTCGGCGATGACGATGTTAGCGCGATCTTCGGCCAGTTGGGGGATCTGCCGATCGTCGGCGACTGGGATAATAACGGAGTCGACGATATCGGCGTGTACCGCGCCGGCAAGTGGATTCTCGATACGAATAGCAATCGCAAGCTGGATGCCGAAGATAAAGTGATCGAGATGGGTTCGGCCGATGACACGCCGATTGTCGGCGACTGGGCCGGTGACGGTCGCGATCGCATCGGCCTATATCATTTCGGACGAATTGAACACGCCGCGGCAAAGGATTCGCCGGTGATCACGCGTTGATGGATTAAAGTCCTAAACCGAACCCGCAATAATCCCAAGCACGCCCTTTGCAACGGGTGGGATCCGCGATGCATCGGCCAGAAATAATTTTCTCGTTCCCACGCTCCGCGTGGGAACGTACTCGTCGGACGCTCTGCGTTCCTGAGCATCGGCCCTGAATTGCGTTATGCCGAAGGTTGCAGTGCTGCAGCAGCTCAGCGCCGCGGCGGAAAGCAACCGTTCCCACGGGGACCGTGGGAACGAGAACAGAAGCACTCACGCCGCCCTCACATCTCGACCGAGGTGCGAACCAATTCGCGCGGTAAAAGTTTATCCAACACCGCCCGCAGCTCGCGCACTTTGATCGGGGTCGAAACCGTGACCCGATTTTCGGACGTCTTGGCCCGCGATGCCCAGGCCTGATGTTTGGCACCCAGTAGCAGAATCGCCGGTACGTCTTTGGTCAGCTCGTCGTCGCCAAACCGATTGAACGAATCGACCGCCACCGATCCCAAGTCGCTGGTACTAAACACGACGCAATCGGCCGGTTTGTCGCGGCCGTTGAACGAGTCGGTCGGACGTTGTGGGTCGCTGGTGACGAGAACCCGATAACCGTTCTTCTTGAATAAGTCCCGAAAGGTGTCTTGTAGCTGCGTACTCGACTCGACCACCATCAGCGTGCGCTGCTTAAATGCCGGACCGTTCGACAGATCGGCCGGAGCCTCACCATCGGCAGCAGTCGCATTTCCACCCGGTTGTCCCAGGCGGAGTAAAACGGCCTCCAGATCGAACAAAAAGTCCGCCGGTGTCTGATAGCGACTGGCCGGGTCGAGTTCCATGGCTTTGCTGGCCACTTTGACCACGATTTTTGGCAAGTGCGGAGCCACATCGCCCAAGGGCGCAATCCCCGTAAATCGCGTCCGGCTAAGGCGCTGGATGCGATCGCGCGTTTCTTGCAACGGCGGCACGCCGGCCAGCATGTTGTAATAGATGCACCCTAAGAAATAAATGTCGCTACGCGCATCGTCTTTGCGAACATTCGTGGCCCGTTCGAGCGATGCGTAGTCGATCGTCCGCGGGTTTTCGATATCGGCCAGCGCGTCGTCGCTAAGGTCCGGATCGGCACCGGCTAGCCCGAAATCGACCAGTTTGGCCTGACCCATGCTCGAGACTAACACGTTCGAGGTTTTCAAGTCGCGATGAGAGATGCCGCGCTTGAACGCGTAATCCAAACCACGGGCAATTTCCGATGCCAGCCGCGTGGCCTGCACCGGGTCAATGTGCTTGCGAACCTTAAGGAACTCGCGAAGGTTCTGCCCTTCGATAAATTCCATCGCCATATACTGGCTGCCGCGCATGGCAGCGACTTCGTAAATCGCTACGATGTTGGGGTGGCGCAGCGAACAACCGACCTCCCCCTCTTTACGAAACGAATCGACCTTGCCCGGATCGTTGGCAAATCGCTGGCGGAGAACCTTGATCGCGACGATCTTGCCGTCTTCTTGATTGACCGCGCGATAGACACGGGCAAATGTTCCGCTACCGACTTGATACAGCACCTTGTGACTGCCGTAGTAGTAGCCCCCGACTTCGCCGCGAATCATCCGTTCGAGCTGATACGGAGTCAACAGGTTTCGGCGAAGCATGAACTGCTTCAACTCTTCGAGGCTCACCTCGCGGCTGCCTAGTTCGGAGTAGACCTCGCGCAAGCGACGTTCGTCGAGCAGCTCCAGGTCGAAGGCACGCTGAGCGAGTTGTTCAGCCGTAAGTTCCGACATGAATACAGATGGGGTCTACGAGGCTAACACGAATGGCGCGCGACGGCAACGCCTGCAGTGGGCCAAGCCGTTCCGAGAGCCTGGCTACCCAAGAGCAACTTTCCGTAGCTCGATCTGAACCGAACGAGCCACGGAATGTATGGCCTGACAACTATCGTAATCCAGCCGGCGGCTGCTCGCAACCGAATCGAACACGATCGGGGGAGTAGGTGTGAGCATCTTGAAATTAGATCGGGATTTTTGTTGGCCACGATCTGCCGTAAATCCTTCAACCCCCGGCTTCGCCGGGAGACCGGTCGGAACAGGCGTTTCATAAGTCGCGACGTTCGCGCTCAGCATAATCCCCCTGCTTTGCCGGGGACTAAGGACCGACCGATAAATAACGTCCCGATTTCAAATCTGCTAGCACGCCGAAAAGCAACTTCCTTCCGTTGCGTCTCTGCGCCTCTGCGCGAGGCTTTTCTTTCGTCGGCTTTCTTCAGCTTTCGCGTTCTCGCTCTTTCGCGTTTTCGTGATCTGTCCGAAGTGCAAATCAACGGTTATGCGAATCGCGAAAAATCGAAAGTACGAAAGTGCGAAATGATGATGTTTGTCGTCCTGATTTCTTTGCGTCTCTGTGCCTTTACGCGAGGCTTTTATTCGCCCCCTCAGCCCGCCGGCTTGGCATTATTCCGCGACATG
>JAYTAU010000001.1:0-2337 GCA_043737375.1 Planctomycetia bacterium | reverse complement strand
CGAATCGTTCGGCCCTTCGGCACCGGCAAGTGCAATTGGATTGCCGGCGGAAACGATCAGTGCCGCAGCGCAGGTGAGACCGGAAAAAAGATAACGCATAGACTCGACTCCATTCGAGTTGATAATGGTAAGCTTGGTCGCTGCCAAGGCGACCGGCGCAAATTCTAATCTTTGCGGACCTTGCCGCCCCAGCCCAATTTTTCGCGCAGCGTACGATAATAACTGTGCCCCGCGACTTCGATCAACTTGAACCGAGGCTCGGCCCGTTGAATCCGCACTCGATCGCCAGGCTGCAAAGCACACAACACTTGACCGTCGACGACGACGGCCGTGCCGGCATTTGGCGCAGCGACCACCAATTCGTACACCCGATCGGCACTATCCACCACGGGTCGATTACTTAACGTATGGGGGCTGATCGGCGAAATGAGGAACGCTTGCAAATCCTTGCGCAAGATCGGTCCTCCCGCCGACAGGCTGTGCGCCGTCGATCCCACGGGCGTGGCGATGATCAGACCGTCGCAACTATAGGTAGTCACCGGTTCTGCGTCAACGTAAAGCTGCACGTCGAGCATCGTAAACGGCAATCCGCCCAGAATGGCCGTCTCGTTCAATCCTAGTTCGCAATGCAGCACCTGTTCTCCGCGCAACACTCGGCATTCGAACATCAAATGCTCGACCGTGCTGTATTGGCCTTCGCAAATGTGCGGGAGGAGTGTGAGGAACTCATCGACTGAGAAATCGGCTAGAAACCCCAATTTACCTAAGTTCACTCCCAGGACCGGCCGCTGATGATAGCCCATCCGCCGAGCCGCGCGCAGAATCGATCCGTCACCCCCCAGAACAATTGCCAGGTCGGCTTCGACATTTTCTAAGCCGTCGCGCATTTCCAAATCGCACAGCACCAGGTCCAAATGCTGCTGGATCAAAGGACGTAGCCGGACGACCTCGGCGGCGACGCGCTCGCTTTCGCCCGAGCCGAGCAGCATGGCCCGCAACCGGCACGACGAGCGGTTGTCATTGCGATCCAGGCTTTGTTCGGACCCGGTTTTCGGTAAGCTGTTGGCCATGTGATCGATGATAGGTGCCGGCGCGGCAGGCGGCAAGACAGCAGTCGAAGCTAACGGCGAGCGATGTGCTAAAATGCTTCGATCAACGATGGCAAAGCCTATCAGTTAGAAAGGGTCAACATTTTCTATGGCGACGCTCATTACCGATCCATATTTAGAAGAAGAACTTCTACTGCGGCGGCGCGATTCTGGCATCGACTGATACGACGAGGTGTGCAACGGCGTGACGGTTGTTCGCGCGCCATGCGACAACGAGCATCAGGAAATTGCCACTTATTTGAACTCCGTTCTGTGGGAAACATGCCGTAAATTACACCACGTTCGGATTGGAGGAGTATTCTCGGATCGTAAGGAGGGTTGGGATCAAGAATACCGGATCGCCGACCTTGCCGTATTCTTATGCGACAGCAAAGCGATTCATCATCCCACGCATTGGGAGGGGGGACCCGATTTCGCCGTGGAAATCGTTAGTCCCTACGATCTGTCTAGAGACAAGCTGCCGTTCTATGCAAAGGTGGGCACGCGCGAACTGCTGTTTGTGGATCGCGACCCGTGGCAACTCGAGCTATTTCGCTTAGCAGACGACGACTTGAAACTTACCGGGCGATCCACACCTGCCGACCAGAATATTTTGTCGAGTGAAGTTCTGCCGCTGACGTTTCGGCTTGTTGCGGGCGAAAAGCGTCCGCAGTTAGATGTGCGACACACCGACGGCGTGCAATCGTGGCTGATCTGAAAACAAGTCGGATGACAAGCCTAGTCGACGCCCAAATCCTCGCGGACCCAGGCACGAAAACGTTTCATTAACGACGTTTCGTCGCTCGAATTTCGCTGATCGACGAATCGCAGAATTGCGTCGATCTGTGCGCGCGAGAAATAGCGACTGCTGTTTTTACTGACGTAAATTTGGTTTGCGCCCAACTCAACAATTTCTAACGATTTTCCGTCAAACCGCCAAACTTCGCGAACGCCTAGCCCAGAATAGATTGCCAGCTTGTCTATTGCGCTACGTGTGTTCTCGATCTCGATCGCCAAGTCGGGCGGCGGATCAACGCTTAAGTCGATGAAGTCCTTGCCGCGAACGGCCAACTCGTTGGAAATGTAGAAACACTCGTCTGGCTCCAACCCCCGCTCTAAGAGGCTGTCCGAATACTAGCATTGTCATAAGTGTTGATTTCGTCGAGAGTTGTTGCATTCCCTTTAATCCCTGGAGTGCATCATGCGATTTTTCAAGTCATTGCCTCGCAAAGCCTATCCCTCGGATCTG